>JBMTAX010000006.1:0-22454 GCA_049429145.1 Myxococcota bacterium | reverse complement strand
ACATGCTGATCATGCCTCCGGGTACCAGCAACCTCACCCGCGTCCACGGAGCGTTCATCTCGGAGAAAGAGCTGCACCGGGTGGTGGAGTACCTCAAGGGACAGTCGAAGCCGGTGTACGACGAAAGTATCTTGCTGACGCCACTCGAGGGGGATGCAGAGGCCGGAGATGCGTCCTTCGACGAGGAGAAAGACATCCGCTGGGACGACGCCATCGCGGTGGTTGCCCGCAGTCGCAAGTGCTCCACCAGCTGGCTGCAGCGACAGCTCGGCATCGGCTACAACCGCGCCGCCCGCATCGTCGAGATGATGGAACGCGAGGGTCTCGTGGGGCCTCAGCAGAACGCCAAGGGTGACCGCGACATCTACTTGCCCGAGGTTTGAGTGACAGGGAGCCCCGACGTCGGCAGCGTGCGTTCGCCTTTTGCCGGTTTGTCATTGCCCGTGCGCCACGCGCCTACCGTGTTCGGCTCTGGCTCCCTTTCTCACCGCAGCGGGCCTAGCTACACTCGGTGGTATGCGTGTGCCACCGAGGTCTCAGCCTGCTCTTGTCCCGCCGCAAAGCGCACAGGCACAAGGCGTGTCGCGACCGACGGGCGAGCACCCGCCCAGCGTGGTGGACAGCACGTCCACGGCATCGGTCCCCGCGCCGTCTGTGCCGTTACGTTCAGGTGCCAGCCCGGGTGCGTCACCCCTCGGGGGAGCTCCCGTTGCTGCGCGGGGCCCACTCGCCGTACAGCTACGAGAGCGCCTGCGCGTCGACGGCCTTCACTTCCTGCAGCAGACGCTCGTCGACGCAGCGGCCCAAGCCCGTGCGGGCAAGCGCGTCACGGTGGTCTTCGACCTCGACAACACCCTTTTTGATACCCGGGCGCGCACCCTTGCCATCGCCCGGCGCTTCGACGCCGAGCAGGGCACCAGTTGGTGTGAAGGGCTCACCCTCCACGGGGTCCGCCTCGACGCTGCCACCACCGCGGCTGCCCTCGGGCCCCCTGCGCCGCCATCCGCATGGTGCGAGGCGTTTGAACG
The DNA here is from genome assembly GCA_049429145.1 of Myxococcota bacterium. GTDB lineage: Bacteria > Myxococcota > UBA727 > UBA727 > CAYLZW01 > JBMTAX01. The sequence goes on along the minus strand of JBMTAX010000006.1, from coordinate 21,426 downwards.
CTACTGGGCCGAGGAGTTCTGGACCCCCGCGAATTTGGTCCATGACCTCCCCATAGAGGCCACCCTGCACTGGGTCAGGGAGGCACAAGCGGCAGGACTGATCGTTCGCTACCTCACCGGCCGCACGACGCCATTCCAAGAGGCTTCGCTCCAACAGCTCCGCGCGGCCGGCATCGAGGTCTCACCAGATGACGTGGTGTGTAAACCCTCTGTCGACTACGCCACCGCTCCCTTCAAGGGCGACGGCCTTCATCGGGGGGCCCAAGAGGGCCACGTCGCCTGGTTTTTGACCGAAGGGAGGCGCGACCTCGCCCACGTCGAGGCCCACGTCGCTGATGTGGCGACGGTGCTCCTCGAGTGCTCTTTCGAAGACGAGGGCGCCCATGCGGTGCGCCCCGAAACCCCGCGCCTTTCGCGGGTGTTCTGAGACGCTACGCGGTCACTCCGTCAGGCTTCTGCTGATTCCTGCACCGACGCTGGGGAACGCAGGGAGAGGCGAAAAGCCGGTTCAGCAGGTTTTCGTCCTGCCTGCGATCTCGGGTGGGCCCCGGACGAGCTGGGTGCGCACATCGATAAAGTTCGATTCTGCCTCACCCGGGTAGGGCTTGAGACTCCTCCTCAGGGGCGAGGCGCTCGGCCAACAGCTCCGCGATATCCTTCACCTTGACGCTCTCTTCGGCATCCTTCGCCTTGGTCCCGTCGGTGAGCATGGTCATGCAGAACGGGCAGCCCACCGCGATGGTCTTCGCACCGGTCGCCATGGCCTGCTCGGTTCGCTCGACGTTGATGCGCTTGCCGATGTGCTCCTCCATGAACATGCGTCCGCCACCTGCGCCGCAGCACATCGACTTTTTCTTCGTCAGCTGCATCTCGCTGGTCTTCACCCCGAGTTGCACCAGCACCTCGCGCGGCTCCTCATACACCTCGTTATAACGGCCGAGATAACACGGGTCGTGATACGTCACGTGCTCCTCGAGGTGGCGCTTGGTGTCGAGGGGAATGCGCTTGTCCTTCAACAGCTCGTCGAGGAGCTGTGTGTGGTGCAGCACCTCGTAGTCACCCCCCACCTGCTTGTACTCGTTACCGAGAGAGTTCATGCAGTGAGGACAGGTCGTGAAGATCTTTTTGAACTTCTTGCTGTTCAGCACCTCGACGTTCTGACGCGCGAGCATGTCCCAGAGGTACTCGTTACCCATGCGGCGGGCGGGGTCCCCGGTGCAGCTCTCTTCACACCCGAGGATGGCGAAGTCGACGCCAGCGCGCTTGAGCACCTTCACCAGAGCCTTCTGCGTGCGCTTGGCTCGGTCGTCGGTGGATGCCGCGCAGCCGACCCAGAATAGGTAGTCAACTTCGCGACCCTCCTCTTCGGCTTCGACCTCGGCAAAGGTCTTGACCCCGAGTCCTTCCGCCCAATCCTCTCGCTTGTCTTGGCCCACGCCCCAGGGGTTCGCCTGGTTCTCCATGCCCTTGAAGGCGGTGGTCATCTGCTGCGGGAAGTCAGATTCCATCATGACGAGGTTCTGTCGCAGCTCGATGAGCGAACCCGGCACCGAGTCGATGAGTACCGGGCACGCGTCGATGCAGGCCGCGCAGGTGGTGCAAGCCCAGAGGGTGTCGACGTGAATCTGGCCCTCTTCCTTCAGATATCGGCCATACTCGTCGACCTCATTTGGCTGCATTTCGTCCCGCAAGATCAACGGGATAGGCAGCTCTTGGCCCGCGATCTCTTCAGCCTTGTCTTTCAGCGGCCGCCCGAGCTTGTCGCGGAACTTCATCACCTCGTCGGCATTCTTGTGTCGCAGGTTCTCCTTGATGTCGTGGAGGACCTTGCGTGGCTTGAGAGGTTTGCCCGTGATGTTCGCGGGGCAGACCGCATCACAGCGACCGCACTCTGTGCAGGCAAAGGTGTCGAGCAGGGTCTTCCAGGAATACTCCGTGACCCGGTCGGTGCCGTATTTCTCGGCGGTCTCGAAATCGATGGGCTGCGGTACGCCCTTCGGACCCTTCTTGTGGAAGTAGATGTTCGGGCCCGCCCACACGAGGTGCATGTGCTTCGAGATGGGGATGTAGCAGGCGAAGCCCAAAAACACCGTCATATGCGCCCAGAATCCGCTCCAGTGCACGATGTTGAGCACGCCCTCACCCATCCCCGCGAACACGTGCGTCGCGAGGAGAGAGCTGAACGGAGCCCACCACGCAAAGCCGGGCTCATAGCCGCGGAGCACAAAGCCCGTCGGAACGAGCACGAAGAAGGTCACGTAGAGCACGACGATCCACCAGAGGATGATCTCCGCGTCAGACGACCGGGGCATCAGGCGCTTGACCTTGCCCGACCACCGGCGCCCCAGGGCGATGAAGCTGACGACGATGACCCCGAAGGCGAGCAGGTCTTGGCTCATGTGGTAGAGGTGGGCCAAGGGGGCTGGCAGGAAGCTCTCGTAGAGGAAGGGGGCGACGCCGAAGGACTTCAGGAAATAGCTGAGGCCTGTCAGCACGAGCTCGGTGTGCCCGATGCCCAAGATCAGAAAGCCGTACAAAAACCATACGTGCATCGAGCCCGCGGGTTTGTCCTCCAACACCTTCTTGTGCCCAAAGACGAGGCTGACCACTTTGGCGGCGCGCTCTTTGGGGTTGTCGGTCAGCTGCTCGGGGCGGCCGCTCCGCATCAGGGCCCAGATGCCCAGGAACTTGTAGCCGGAGAAGCCGATGGCTCCGAGAAGCATGAGGAGGGTGACTGCCGTGACGACGAAAGACATGGGGCTCCCTTGGCCTTTGCTCGCGCGACCCTTAGCAGGAAAGCGTCAGCTCTGAAACTCACGCCGGCTCCTGTCGGTTTCACAGCAACACGCCGCTACATCAGTCAGGTGCAGTGGAGACGAAACCGCAGCAGCGCAGCCAACGCAAGCGCGTCGGTGATCTCGTGACGGAGGAGGGTGTCGTCGAGCGAGGCGAGGTCAAGATGCAGCACCTCGAGTTCCTCGTTCGGATCTAGACACGGATCGGCCACTCGTTGCGCTCTTGGGACCAGCAGGTGCGCGCACACGTTGCCCATCAAGGCAGGGTTTGGATGAGAGTATCCAAGCTCGACGACGTCCTCGGCATGGATCGCCGCGTAGCCCGTCTCTTCGAGCAGTTCCCGCAAGCCTGCCGCGCGGTGAGACTCGCCCTCGTCCACGAGTCCGCCAGGTAGTGCCACCGAGAGGCCCCGCTGTCCGAAGCGCCATTGGCGCACGAGAACGAGACTCTCCCTGCCGGCATTCTCGGTGAGCGCCACCACGTTCACAAAGTCGGGCACGAGGATTCGGTCCACGACGAGCTCACGTCCCCGCTGTCGCGAAAGCACCCGATCAGAGCGCACCCCGATGACCCGGCGCTGGTCGAGCACCCCTTCCGACAGCTCGTCGAAAGGCAGCAGCGTCGAGGGAGGCAGCGCAGAGGGCAGGCTCACGGATACGACTCGCCTTCCCGCAGGGTCAGCACATCGACACCATCGCTCGTGACCGCGAGGGTGTGCTCGAACTGCGCCGAGAGCTTGCGGTCGAGGGTGACAGCGGTCCAGCCGTCGTCGAGCACCTCCACCTCCCAGGTACCGACGTTGATCATCGGCTCGATGGTGAACACCATCCCTGGCTCGAGCCGCCGGCCTTTGCCGCGCTTGCCGTAGTGGGGCACTTGGGGGGCCGTATGGAATGTCGTGCCGATGCCGTGTCCCACGAAGTCGCGTACCACTGAGTACCCGCGCGCCTCTGCATACTGCTGAATGGCCGCGCCGATGTCGCCGATGCGGGCCCCCGGGCGCACTTGCTCGATGCCAAGTCGCAGGCATTCCCTCGTGGTTTCTACGAGGGCGCGTGTCGCTGGCGCAGGCTCACCGACGTAGAACGTCTTCGACGTGTCGCCGTAATAGCCGTCGAGGATCGGCGTGACGTCGACGTTGATGATATCGCCCTCTTTCAGCACCACGTCTATCGTGGGAATGCCATGGCACACGACCTCATTGACGCTCGTGCAGATGGAGCGGGGGAAACCGTGGTAGCCAAGGGGCGCACTCTTGGCCCCTCGCGCCTTCGTCCAACGCTCTGCCTCGTCATTGAGAGCCTGGGTAGTGACGCCGGGCTTCACCATGACCTCGAGGTGACCCAAGAGCTCCGCTGCCAGACGCCCAGCAGCTCGCATCTTCTCTACCTCTGCTTTGCTCATCAGCTCGATGGTCTCTGCGCGTGCCATCCCTGTGTCCCTCTTTGCTTCCCACTCGTCGAACAGAACCCGCACCTCGTCAGCGGAATCACGGGTCGAAGGCGAAGTACTCGCGCTCCTTCACCTCGTACATGTAAATGCGCTCAGCCCCGAGGAGAAACGCTTCTGACAGAGGCTTCGTCAGCTCTTGCATGGCCTTGCCAGCACCGGGTGCAGCCAGCTTCTGGTACTTCGCCCGGCCTCCTCGCCCGATGAACCGACGAGCCGCCTGGTTCAGATCATCGGGCGCAGTCCCGTCGGGGGCCCGGACATCGACAGCGGTGATCTCCATCTGCGGGTTCACCGCGATGGCTGCCTCATAGCCTCCACCCCGCAAGCCCTTCAGTGGCATGAAGACGACATACCCAGCCTTCCGTTCTGGTTTGAGCAGATCGCGTTGTTTGGAGTCACGTTCCTCGACCCGAAGCAGGTCGCGCGCGCTGCCACGTTCGGCGGTGAAGAGCGCGAAGACTGCCCCCTGCTCGTCGCCAGTGGCCACCGACAGCGAGACACGCTCCTTGAGGCGGCCCACGGCGTGCTCGTCGAGCTCTCCCGAGCTGAGGAGGACATGGGTCGCGGCGGGCAGAAGATCACGCAGGTCGGCGTGGTTCGCGCGCAAATAAGCGAGCACATCCCAGCGTTGTAGCTCATCGTCGCTGTCGATGGCCGGGAACCCGCTCTCCCCCGAGGCAAGCTTGCGCAGCGCCACATCGTCTTGAAAACGATTCAGCCAAGCACCATCGACGGTCAAGGCCTTGCCTTGGCGGGCCTCACGATAAAGACGCGCACCGTTGACGACGTCACCGATCAATGGCCGGTCCTCCGCCAGCGCCGCTGTCGCGCCGAGGCAGGCAGAAACAAGAGCGAGGTTGAGCACGACACGCTTCACGAGACGCTCCGATACAGTCAGTTGCTTAGGATGCGGCGGGAGCCAGAGGCCCGGCCAGTACGAGCGGACGCGTTCTTCGCCTCCTCCTCGTCGAAGTCCGGCGGCGGCCACGCGTCGACGTGGACGGGGACGCTGATGGTGAATGAACGTCCACTCTGGGATGTTCCCTCTACCTTTACGGCATGCTCACCGGCTAGGCGCGGTGTGTGATGCAGGCCGTAGGTTCCGGGCGCTCGCAGCGGGTGAACGACGTAACGGTAGCGTTTCGGCGCTCCTTTCCGCTGCACAGGCTCCGTCACTGTCGCCGTAACGTCGAGGCTCGAAAGGGGCTTTCGGTCGCCGTATTTCGGGTCAGCGACGTCAAGTTGTTCGCTGACCTCGAGGCGCATCTCCATCACGGCATCATGGGTCACGTGCCCCGGGGTGAGCGCCACGGACACCAGGATCTTGCCGTCGCTGCGGGTATAGACTCGAGTCTTCTTCGCGGCCTTCAGGCGCGCGGCTTTGTTGGCCTCGAGGCGCTCCTTTTCTCGTTCCTCGGCAGCACGCTTCTTCGCCTCTTCGGCGAGACGCCTTTGTTCTTCCGCTTCCTCGGCAGCCTTCCTGGCCGCAGCATCGCTGGCTTCCTTTGCCCGCTGCTTCTCGGCCGCGGCAGCCTCAGCGTCCGCCTTCGCTTTGGCCTCAGCGTCCGCCTTCGCTTTGGCCTCAGCGTCCGCTTTCGCTTTGGCCTCGTCGGCGGGGGCGGTTTTACCCTTGCCTTGCTTCTTCGGACTGGTCTGCCCGTCGCCCGACCCCGGCGTCTCCTCAGCAGGCTTCTCCTCTGGGGCGGTCTCCTCCTGGCCGATGATCTTGCGCTGTGCGGCCGCCGGAGAGCCGAGCAGCGTCAGGGTGAGCACGAGGCCCGTCGTCGTGATGAGAGGGTGCTGCTTCATGATGTCACTCACAAGAAGAGTTGGTGCGCGCCTCTTCCATTTGCAAACGGAGGGAGAAGGCCTCCGCGGTGCGCATCAGCTGGAAGGGACGACCATTGACGAAGAAGGCAGGCGTCGCCGTGATGCCGAGGGCTTCACCCTCCTGTCGCGAAGCGTCCACACGATTCACGACGGCAGGGTCTTTCCAGTCCTTCTCGAAACGCTCGACGTCGAGGCCGATGGCTTTCGCGTGGCCGCGGATCAGGTCTTCGTCGAGCATGTTTTGGGTGGCGAAGATGGCGTCGTGCATCTCCCAGAAACGACCTTGAAGCCCAGCGGCCTCGGCGGCCGCGGCCGCGACCTTGGCCATGACATGGAAGCTGAGCGGGAAGTGCTTGTAGACGACACGCACCTTGCCAGGGTTTGCCTGGACGAGTTGGCCGACCACCGCGGATGCGAGCTTGCAATGGGGGCACTCGAAGTCGGCGTACTCGACGATGGTGAAGGGGGCATCGGGGGCGCCCTTCGTGGCGTATCCGTCGAGTTGCAGCTCTTTCGGTCGCGCAGCGAATCCTCCAGCGATCTCCTGGGTGATCTGCTCGGCGAGCTGCTCCGGAGCCACGCCGTTGCGCAACTGCGCGGCAAGCCAGTTGCCGAGCAACACCGCTGGTTCGCACCTCGTGCCCGTTTGGAGACAGGCGCCGAAGCTTCGGGGGCAGTCGCACGGGCAAATCTCTTCGTTGGCGATGGCGGCGAACACCTCCATCGCCGCGGGGTCAAGCCCCTCGAGGTCCACCGCGGGAAAGTTCCGCAGGCGATTCGCCGCTACGGGCTGCTCCAGAGGCGCTTCCTTGCCCGACGCCTGGGGCAACTGTGCCGGTTGCCCGCGCCCGTTGTTGCTGCAGGAGACCGCGAGTGTAGCGGTGAACGAAACCAACAGGAGCGGGAGGTGGCGCATGGGTGTTCTCTCTCGACGGGAACTTCGCATAGCGTGAGGCAGCTGGCCCTGCAAGCTGGCCTGTGCTGCATCCTCGGCGGTCTACGGCAACGTCATCCAAGGCTCTCACGCGACGACAAGACTGCACCGAGGCTTTACACAGGCCAGGAACGCTTCCTATCTTTTCCCGGTCAGCGTAGTCTTCCTTTCCGTTCGCCCGACAGAGCTGCGGGTTCATTTTTCGAGGTTGCGTGCCAGATGGCCACGAAGCGGGACACCGAAGACGATTACGAGAAGACCGCCGTCTTGGGCGTGCTCGACCTCGGGCTTCACAAGTTCGACGCTACCAGTCGTAGTGCGTACCTCATCATGATCAACGGTCGCTCCGTTGGTCGCATGCATAAGCTCGCTCCAGGCGACACGGTGCTCGGCCGGGCTCCCGACGTCGAAGTCCTGATCGAGGACGAAGGCGTGAGCCGACGACACGCCATGATCGAGCTCACCCAAGAGGGCTACGTTCTCCTCGATAACAACTCGACCAACGGCATCTTCGTGAATGGAGACCGCGTCAAGCGCCACGTGTTGCAAGACGGTGACAAGGTGCAGATCGGCTCCAACACCATCCTGAAGTTTAGTTTTCAAGACGAGGTCGAGGAGAAGTTCCAGAAGCAGCTCTACGACTCTGCCACCCGCGATGCGCTCACGGGTGCCTTCAACAAGAAGTACTTCGCCGACCAGCTGAAGACCGAGTTCGCCTTCTGCTACCGACACAAACAAGCGCTTTCGGTGATGTTGTTCGACATCGACTTCTTCAAGAAGCTCAACGATGGCTACGGCCACCTCGCCGGCGACCATGCGCTCAAGACACTTTCCCAGGTGGTCATGACCGCCCTCCGTACCGAGGACGTCTTCGCTCGCTACGGCGGAGAGGAGTTTTGCATCCTCCTGCGCGACACCGACGCAGAGAAGGCATTCCTCATCGCCGAGCGTGTCAGGCGATCCATCGAGGCGAATGAGTTCATGTGGGAGTCACAGCGACTCCCCGTGACCATCTCTGTCGGGGTGGCGACGCTGCAGGAGATGAACTACCCGAGCCCGAAGGCGATGCTGAAAGCAGCCGACGAGTACCTCTACAAGGCGAAGCACGGCGGGCGCAACCGCACCGAATGCGCGCTGATGGGCTGAGCCGAGGGGGCGTGACGGGTGACCCCGCCTTTCTGCGCACCCCGACACCCCTGTAGGAAGTCATAAAAAAACCCCGCGGTGTCGCGGGGTCTTTTTCTTCGGTCAAGGAACGACGTCACTCGTCGTCGTATGCCTCGCCCTCAGTGCTCGGAGGCTCGTCACTCGGGGGCGCGATGACTTCCTCGACCACCTCTGGTGCGATCACGACCTTCACCTGCGCGAGAACGTCGGCCTCGAGACGCACATCCACCACGTGCAGCCCGAGGGTTTTGATCGGGGTCTCCAGCTTGATGTCGCGGTGGTGAACGTCGAAACCCTGCTCGGAGAGGGCCTTCGAGATGTCACGCGAAGTGATGCTGCCGAAGAGCTTGTTCTGCTCTCCGATCCGGGCGAGGAGGGCAACCTGCACCTGGGAAAGGGCCTGGGCGCGCTCCTGCGAGGCCGCCTTCAGCTTGCCACGCTGGTGCTCGACCAGACGCTTCTTGTGCTCGAAAGCCGCCACGCGCTTCGGCGAAGCGGGGAGGGCGAGCCCCTGGGGCACGAGGAAGTTCCTCATGTAGCCCGGACGAACCTGAACGAGCTCACCGATCCGGCCGAGGTTCGGCACGTCGCGAGCGAGAATTACATGCACATGTGCGGCCATGGATGGCTCCACTGATCAGCTACAACCGCTGACAAAAAGAAAAGGAAAGGATCACTCGTCGTCGTCGTCTTCGTCGCGATCGCCGCGATCGTCGTCATCACGACGGCTGCGCGCGCCCATCTCCTCCTCACGACGATCTTTGGTGATCGGCGGGGCGAGCACGTCGTCTTCGGGCTGACGAGAGTCCGCGTCGACGGCTTTGGAGATCAGGATGGTCTGACGGAGGAGAACGTTTTCGTCGATACCGAGGGTCCGCTCGTACTCGGCGGCGATACCCGGCTGACCCAGGTACAGGTGATGGACATACATCCCCTTCTGATGACGATTACGCTCCCAGGCCAGTTTGCGACGGCCTTGGTTCGTCACCTTCAGGTTCTTGCCACCATTCTTTTCCACGACTACCTTCATCTTCACGAGGAAGTCGATGGCCTGCTGGTCCTCGATATCGGACTTCAGGACGTAGATGGTCTCGTATTCACGCATGTGCTGGGCAGAAAGGCTAGCCACGTCGACACCTATTCACGAGCGAGCCTCGGCTCGCGTGGAGATCCGTCCATGAGCGGCGGATCGCCCTCAGGAAGGCTTGTGCTTCTAGCAGAGGAAGCCGCCACGGCAAGAGGTTGTGCACGATCCCGCGTCACTTCCTGCTTTCTTCGGCGCGCACTACCCCCCTGATGAATCTCTATCATGCTGAAAGAAAACAATTTTTAGCGAATGGCGCCCGCCCCCGGCCACTGTTGGCGCCGACGGCAACAAGCGCCATCAGTCCCCTTCGGTTCCCGCGAGAAGGGCCTCTGGATCGATAGGTTGTTGTCCGCTCCAGTTCACAAAGGGGGCGGAGGCGCCGAGGCCGATGGTGGCGAGGCCTGTGAGACCGAGACCGACCCATTGCAGCACCATCAGCTGCTGTCCCCGGTTGATGACGCTGTTCAGCTGCTGGCCGTCGATAGCGGAAGTTTGTGCTTGCTCGACGAGCCGATCGAAATCGCTCTGGGTCAGCTGAACCCCAACCGCAAGGCCAGTAGCGACGACGGCCAGCGCGCTGGTACCGAGGGCTCCCGTGGTGAATGCCCACAACGGTACCGGCGGCGGAATAGCATCCTGAACGTCGCCACGCGGAACGGTCTCCTGCAATGGCTCCTTCGTGGTGCCCAGGGTCAGCAACGGGCCTTCCTTGTCGCGGGTCACGACGATGTACTCGACGACGAAATCAGTTTCGTTGGCCGTCCATTCACCCGGGATAAGGCCCACCCACTGGCCGTCACCGCGCTGGGACAGAGCGAGGCTCGAGAATGACGCCGCGCCTTGACGACGGTATTCCACGTCGAGGGTATCCACGGCGCCGAGCGGGTCTTTGATGCGATAGCGAAAGACCAGTGGAAAGCCCCCGGCCACCTTGGCGGCGATCCCTCCCTTGAGCTCGAGGCTCGCCACTACTTTCTTTCGCTGCGCTTCGGCGAGCAACCGCTGTGTCTCGTTCTCTTCTGCTTGCACTTTGCGGAACACGGCGAGGATTTTCGGCGGCGTGTCCTCGGCCATGCGGAACTCGGGCCGCGCGCGAAGCAACAAGCGGAACGTCTTCTCTGCCTCGACGGGGTCGCCCACAATGGCCAAAGAGGTGCCATGTAGCAGATGAGCGTCGAGGCGCTCGTCGAGAGTGATGTCCACTCGATCGAGCACCGCCGAAGCAAGGGGGATCACGCGGTCAAATTCCATCCCATCGTACAGCGTCTTCGCACGCGCCAAGACCGACGTCGTGGACTCATCGGCGGAAACGACAGCTGTCTCAGAGGGCGCTCGCTCCGGCTCCGGTGCTCGGGTTCGAGGCACTTTGCGTTTTGTGATCGCGGCAGCACCTTTGGCTCGCTTTGCCCATGCATCCTCCATCGGGACCGCGACGACGAATACCGCGGCGAGGCAGCCCGGAAGCCAACGACGGATCGATACATGCGACGTACTCATTTCTCGATCTTACCCCGACCCGCCTCCCCGGGTCTTGTCCCCCCGTGGGTTTTCCGGGGGCCTCGACCGAGGATGAAGATTGTCCATGTAGTTAGATTGACTACAGTTATTCCGCGCACAGGCATGACCCCAAAAGGTGTGCGTATGCATGACACCCCAGTCTACCCGCGGCATCGCAACGCTGTTCTGCGGTCAGCGCGGGCGCTGGCACATCGGCTGCTACTCCCGCGCGCTGCGAACGCCCATCGCGGCTGGAGGACTGAATGTCACGTAGCGGAGTCCAACGATTCGGGGGTGCCATGTGGATGGCGCTCATTCTCACTCTCCCGACAGCGGCCCACGCCACCGATCGTGCCGAACGGAGGTCGGCCGAAGCGGCTTTCGACGCACTGTCCGCATCAGCGAAGGACGCTCGTGCGCACTGGCGACCCGGTCAGCCTGGGCCTACGGTCGTCACCGGGATGCGCGTGCCCACGGAAGGGACGAACCCTGCAGCGCGCGCCGAGCACTTCCTTCGCAGGCATGAAGCGCTGCTGGGCGTTCCATCCGCCGACTTCAGCGTCGAGGAGGTGACCCCTTCTCGCTACGGAACCTCCGTTCGCTTGGCGCAGCGTTTCGACAAGCTACAGGTCCACGGCCGCGAGGTCGTGGTCACCCTGGACACTGCTGGCGACGTGATCTCGCTGACGAGCAGCGCGGCACCCGTTGCTCTGCTGCTCCCTGCTCGCCTCGACGAAGCGGGCGCCTATGGCATGGCGCGCAAAGCGCTCCCCGGTCTCGTCGTGTCCAAAGAGTCGACTTCTGTGGTGCTGCCGCGGCCCGACGGTGCTGCGCCCGCACTTTCCTTCCTCGCGAGCCGCCCCGAGGACCTGCGAGCTTTTCGCGTTCTCGTCGACCTCAACCTAGGCACCGTCGTCGGTGTCCAAGAAATCACGCAGCGATAGGAGCCTCCCATGACCCCGCGCTACCTTCCCCGCGCCTTTGTCTGCTTCACCTCGCTCGCGCTTTCTTCCGCATGCGAGCCTCCCACCGAGGAGAGCCACGACCACGAGCAGATGCCCGAAGAAGAATCTCCCGACGAGAGCACACGCCTGCGCGCCCGCGTTTGGCAGAAGAGCCCCACTGACGGCTCGCTCACCGAGGTGACCCTCGTCGAGCCCACCGCGGCGGACGGCGCTCTCACCGGCGAGTTCGTCAACGCGCTGAACTGTGTCAACGAAGACGGCGGCGCCAATCTCTTTGGTTTCGCCACCCTCTGCGTCGAGAAGAAGACGGTGCTCCCCGATGAGGACGGCAGCTACCTCAACATCGAGCCACCGGCCGATGAGGGTGACCAGCAAGACCCCTTTGCCGAGCTCATGATGTACCACCACGTCAACCAATCGCACGCGTACTTCCGCGGTGAACATGGCTTCGAAGGGCTCGACTTCCCACTCGATGCCGTGGTGAATGTGAGCTTCAAGGTCCAAGGGCAATGGCAGTCGTTTCCCAACGCCGCCTTCATTCCTGCCGAGTCGTTTGGTGCTTTCGGTCTGCCCGCCCGTGACTTCGGGGCCATCATGTTTGGCCAGGGTGACCCCGTCGATTTTAGCTACGACGCGAGCGTGATTTTGCACGAGTACAGCCACGCCATGGTGGGCACCGGGCGTCTGCAGGGGGCTTTCCTCGACGGACAGGGGCTGAACAATACGCCCGGCGCCATCAATGAAGCCATCGCTGACTACTTCGCCGCCACGGAACTCGACGATCCCCTGATCGGTCCGTATGCCCTCGAGAGCTTCGCGCGCAATCTCGAGGTGAAAAAGACCTGCCCAGAGAACCTCACCACCGAGATTCATGCCGACGGAGAAATCGTGGGTGCAGCCCTGTGGAGCATGCGGGCCGCCATCGGCAAGACCTTCGCGGACCAGGCGGTCTTCCAGGCGGTCCAGGCATCGTCTGTGGCGACGGGTTTCGAGGAGTTCGGTGCATTGGTGCTCGATGCCGCCAGTCGGCTCTCCCCTGAGAATGGTACCGTCGTCGAGAGCATCTTGCAGGAGCACGGACTGCTTTCCTGCGAACGCGTCAAGACGTGGGCCGATACCGACTTCGTAGCCGAGAGTGGGCTGCCCCTCACCGTGGAGGGCCGACAGTCGGCCATGGGGGCCTTCACGGGTGGTGTCCCCGCGTATTTGCAGCTGCGCGTGCCGGCCCAGTCCTCTTCCTTCGTGCAGCTCGAGTGGCAGCAGAGCGCAGGGGGTGGCTTCTTTGGCGGCGCGCCAAGCCCGCTCGCTTTGGCTGTCCGCAGAGGCCAAGCCGTCGAGGTCAGCGCCATCGGCGCGGTCACCGCCGACGACGTTGTGGAGCGACCCTTCGCAACGGGTACCACCCAGCGGGTTGTCCTCGAGGGGGCGTGCCTGAGCACTGACCTCTACACGAGCTTCGTGAATCGCGCCGATGCGCCTGCGAGTGTCGAGCGCATTCGCTTGGTGCCGCTCGACGCTGCGCCCGATGGGGTAGACGTGGTGAGTTGTCCCTGAGCCGTCAGGGCTGAGCGTTCCATCCCTTGGCCGCGGTGCGTTACGACGCGCCGCGGCCAAGGGGCTTTGAGGCGTGGCCCGGTCTGGGTGGGGGGCCCGGCCTAGCGTTGCTCGACGGGGAGAGGGGCGGGCGACAGACCCAGCTGCATAACGAACCGGGTGCGCGAATCGGCGCAAGTCCGTTTTGCCTCATCCTGTTCGTGGCCCAGGGTCGTACCCGAAGTGGCCAGTTTCTAACGAAGTCACCGGTCCTTCGCTACAATCCCGACGTGGTGGCCCTTCCGCGACTCCTGGCGAATGGTGACGTCCTCTTCGCGTCTGCCGAGGACGTTCGCGTCGCGTACTCGACGTATCTGCAGCGGGGGGCGCTGGCCGTCGTTACCGATGTGCACCTGGTGCCGTTGACGCCGACCATGGTTCGCCTGACAGGGGCTGGGTTCTCTTCGCCCGTGATCGCCCGCTGTGAGGTAGTGAGCCAACAAAGCGAACGCTCATTGCTGCGGATCCTCGAGCCAGAGCCCGCCGCGTTCGCCCACTTGGCTGAGCTGCACGTTGCTGCCCCCGAGGCAACCGACGAGCCCTCTCCTGCGGTCGCGGGGGATGCAGTCCCCGAGGTTCCTTGCCTCGGTAGGTTTCTTCGCGGCGACGTGCTCGCGTTGCACGACGACGATGAGTTCGCACGGGCGCGGGTATCTATCCAAGAGTCTGGGCAGCTGCGCGCTCGAGTGGCCTTGCCCGGGGTGGTCTATGGTCGACGCTCGATCGCGATCCGCGTCGGGGATGTCACGCGTCAGGGGCGCCTCCTCGCCGACCTGCACCCCGCTATAGAGGGCGAGATCAGCCTTCGCTTCGGCGTGGGGGGCGCGGTGGACCGGGTCCTCAGCGCTCTGTCTCCCCCCATCCAAGGTTCCACAAGCGTGGCTTCCACCCGGGGGCCAACGCCCGCGGCGGCTGGCTCTCCAGCCGCCTCTGAGGCGCACCAGACGCTTCCACAGCCGCCTCCGTCGCCCTCGTCACCGTCGCCCTCGTCACCGTCGCCCTCGTCACCGTCGCCCTCGTCACCGTCCCCCTCGCCCCCAGTAGCAGTGACCTCCCAAGCCCGGACGGTTCCCGCGGCGATCGACTTCCTCGAGGTGCCGCCCTCGGGGTCTGCGCCCTCGGAGTCTGCGCCCTCGGCGTCTGCGCCAGCGAGAGGGGCGCAGAGCGTCGCGCCGCCTGCAGAGTCCACGTCTCCAGAACTCAAGCACATCTTGGCGGTCGAGGACGATGCGACCAACTTGAGGATGCTGACCCTCTTCCTCGAGAAGAGCGGCTTTCTGGTCTCCGGAGCCAGCGACGGCACGACCGCGCTGAGCATGATCACCGAAGGCAGTTACGACCTCGTGTTGCTCGACGTGATGATGCCGGGCCTTACCGGGCTCGAGGTGCTGGAGGAGGTTCGCAAAACGAAGAGCCCCGTCGAGCTGCCTGTGATTATGGTTTCGGCCATGAGCGACAGCGTCAGTGTCGTCAAAGCGATCACGCTTGGCGCCAACGACTACGTCACGAAGCCCTACGAGTTCAGCATCCTGCTTGCGCGGATGACCGCTCGTCTCGCGATCGACGTGTCGAAGTCTGAGGTCGCCCGCACGCTCTCGCCCACGCCTCCCCCTCCCCCTGAGGAAAAAGCGAGGCTTGAGGCCGCGCTACCTCACCTTGAAGGCGACCAGTTGGCGTTTCCCTCCCGGGATGACCTCGTGGCGACAGGGAAGGATATCAAAGTGCTGCGCGCGGTACGCGCGACAACCGCTTCTCCCCAACGGGGGATGGAGCCGCGCATGCTGCGTCTCACCGCGGGAGACCGCGAGGCTTCGTTTGCCCTCGCGGCAATGATCAATCCCGGACCCGAGGGTACGGCGGTGATCCAGTTCGACGACGGAAAAGCCATCGACCGTGCTTTCGCTGAGCTGTCCTCGGACAAGGCTCCCTCAGGGGGGGAATCTCAGGCGTCGCACCGAGCCTCATCGATTGGCTCTGCGCATGCCCCGGCAGACAGTGCACCGCCGCGGCCAAGTCCCGTTGTCGCCGCGGGTTCGACGGTAACCTCGTCGCTAGGGGCCGAGCGCCCACGCACATCGGGCGGGCGGACCTCGTTGTCGTTGGCGCCGCGAGGAGTGTTGCGGAACCCTTCGACCGCTGCAGCCATCCGCTCCATGAACGTGATGTTGGCCGTGACCCCCGAGCAGCAGGCTGAGCCGACGGCTCACCTCCTACTTCGTTGGCTCCTCACCACCAAAGGGACCCTGCGCGTCGATGTACAGTGTCAAAGCCGTGCGGCGGTGACCTTCTACGTCGTCGACGGCAGCGAGGTGCGGAGTTCGTTGGCGCTCACCGCCCTTGGCCGAGGGCTTGCGGGGGGAGGGGGCACCTACGAGGTGACCCAAGAGCGTCGTCCTGTCGCCCAGAGCCAACGTGCCGGGACCCTCGCTCTCATGCAAGAGACCACTCGTGCGCTCTGCGGGACATTCAGCGATGTGCAGCTCGAGGACGCCCTGGGCGACATGGGGACCCTGGTCCCTCTGCTGAATGCTACCGGTCGCACCCTGCTCGACAAGTTAGGGCTCCCGAAACCCTATGAGCGCCTAGCGGCCCGACGGTTCATCGGGCGTGACCCCGTTGCTGCTTTGCTGAATGAGGAGATCGGCGCACGAGCCGTCCTAGAGACCCTGTACGTGCTCGAGGTGGCAGGAGCTCTCGACTGGGCAGGGAGGGGCGCTGCGGGCACCGCCCAACAAACTGACGCAGATGACCGCTTCCGCAAAATGGCCAATGAATACGAAGCCAAGATTGCGAATGCGAACCATTTCGAGGTTCTCGGGCTCCATTGGTCGTCGTCGCTACGCTCCATTCCCGACGCCTACCGAGACCTTCGAAAGCTCTACGGACCCGATGGTGCCGCCCGCGCCACCGCCAGCGATGTGTGCGATCGGGTGTGGCAACGCATCGAGGTCGCCTACGAGACCCTGCGCGAGCCCGCAGCTCGACAAGCATATCGACGTCGCACCTATCAGATCTCGTGGTCGCAGCAGGTAAACCTGATGCTCGACCGTGCCGAGCTCTCCATCTATCGCAATGACCTCAAGGAGGCGAACGACCTCCTGCTGGTGTGCAAGGACATCGAGCCGAGCCCTCGGATTGAGGAGATGCTGCAGAAGCTGAAGGGCGAAGAAAACAAAGGCCTCAGCTAGCCTTCGGTGTTGCTCTGGTCATGATGCGACCGGTGGTCGCGTCACCGGCGTAGGACGATGACGCGGGCCCGTGAGTCTTGCCACAGCAGCCATCATTCAACGAACGGCCGCGCCCTTGTGTCGGGCTTCCGCTTCGCGCTTTACCCACGAAGTCGATTTCACGAGTCCGTCCTTCGCAAGCATATCCTCGATGAAACTAGGCACCCACCAGCCGGCACGGATTTCGATCGAATAGAAAATACGGCTGTGGCCTGGCTTGTCGGGGTGAGGGGCGACGCGCCAGAACCCGACCGAATCATCCATTTCACTCTTCCGTGTGTAGTCGAGGGTCCACGTCATGTAGCCAGCCTCGGGACGGTAGATGTGGTCGACGAAATACTCGATCGAGACTCCCCCACCAGAAATCACAAAGCGCGCCTTGATGTGTTCTCCTCGTCGTTCATAAACCTGCGTTTCCCGCACGTTTTCCACCATGCGTGGGTACGACGGATAATCCGTGATGATCGACCACACCACCGCTGGGGGCGCAGCGACGTCCATTACTGCCAGGCCTCTTCCCCCAGCGTCTCCTCGAAGGGTCTTGCGGACGGCCTTGCCTGCGGCCAAGAGGGCGACCTCGTCTGGCTGCAACGGAAAGCTGTCGGGAGGGACTCCAAACGGCTTCACCTTCCCCTGATGCGGATGAGGCTCGAGGTCTTCGCCTGCGATGGCGGCGGTCGGGACCACGAGCATTGTCACGAGAGCGAGAAGATACGCCCGAAGACCCAAGCTACACGACGTCATGAAACCCTCTCCACTGCGGCATCAGTGCCCTTGCACGGCGATTTCCATGGCCCGGCGAGACCCGTCGTAGACTCCGCGCGCGGCGTTTTGCACGATTCTCTCATTCATGGGCACAAGAATCTCGTCGCTCTCCAGCATCAGCTTCGTCATGCGCAGCGCCTCGTCCAGCTCGCGACATTCGAGAGTGCCATCGCCGAGCTCCGCAGCACGTCGTGCCGACGCCGCCTCATGGTCACCGACCCGTCGGATGTGCAGCTTCGGTACCGGCACGAATGCGAGCTCGGAGGGTTTGGTGACGAGCACGTCGGCCACGCGCATCAGCAGATCGGTGGCGCGCACCGCCTCAAGGTGCCGTGTGAAGGTAAACAATGTGATGGGGGAGAGAACGCTGTCATTGACATCGTCGAGGGGGTGATTTGTGCAGAAGCGCTGCAACTCGGAGAAACCGGCTACCTCACGAAAGTCGATGCCCATTTGTTCTAGTTGTTGCCGGAATGGAGCGTGGAGGTGTTGGTGATCACCCAGGTTCAACAGCAGCCGGAGTTGCCCCTCGCGCAGTAGCGGGGCGAGCGCACGCAAATACCCCAAAACGAACGCACGCTGGGCACCTGCACCGACAATGGTAACGAGGAGACGCCGCGGCGCCCGCTGCTCCGCTCTGCGGATTCGGGCCGCACTATCGCGCTCTACGTGATCGACGAGTTCACGGGACACCCAATGGCCGGCGTACGCAACCTCCTCCCGCGGCACACCAAGCCGCCGGAGTTTCTCGTAAGACGACGTCGTCTGCACCAGATTCAAAGCGCCCGGCACGACCAGGAAGTGCTGCGGATCATTATCAAAGATGAGGTTCACGACGCGGCGAAAGCCAAGCCTGACTGCGAGATGCCCGTTGAGCGGGTAAGCCGAGACAAATGGGACATCTCGGGGAACCCCGTCGAGCAGCGCCGTGAGACGCGCGGCCATCTGGAAAGTCATGCGCAGTGCTCCAATGCCGCCTGACTGCATGAGGCGCCCCCACATGGCTTCGAAAGGTCCACCGAGTTCAGCGGTGATGCGGCTCATGAAGCTGTAGACCTCGTCGAGACGCCGGATCGCCTTGGCTTCGTCTCGAGGGGACGCAAGCAAGTCGAGCAAGAGCGCACGCCGGTCGAAGGCTGCCCCATAGGAGCAGACCCCGAGTGCGATACGGTGGTGGCCATAGCCCATACGCACTGTGCTGACGACAGCGCTGCTCGACGGGTCGATCTCTGTGGCTTGCCCAGCAGCGAGGGGCTCGAGGAGCTGTGCCCCATCGACGAGCTCCGTCGGTACGGGCCGCCATCCCTGCGCATCGGCGGGCCTCAGGCGGCAGCCGCGGAGCGCGAAGCGCAGCGCTAGGTTCGTGCGCCATCGCTCGAACGAGCTAGCGGGATGCTGAAAATAAGCGTCGACGTCATTGACCATGGCTTTGCCCTGGCGCTGAAGCGCGATCAGTAAAAGGGGTTCCAAGCCTCAAAGCCGCCGGTCTCCTCTAGAGCCAAGACGTCGGCACAGGCAGATCCATTCTCGAGTCGCCGCTCTTCAAACCAACTCTCCTTCGGGTCGGGGTAAGGCGGCGCGGAGGAACCCATCAGCGCTTCGACCGCCGCGTTGCTCGCCCCGAGGACGAAACTGTCATACTCGGTCGTCGTCAAGCCCAGGATGTGATCGACGTCGAGTACGACCCCGCGAAAGCGGGATTGCCTTCGCAGCACACCGTACGCGTCGCCGCTCGCGACACCGGTCACCGTCGTTGTATAGCCAGGCTCTCCGTCGCCATCCATGTCGTAGATCTTCGACGCAAAAGCGGCGCTCTCCGCCTCTTCCTGGCTCGTGGGGAGTGGGCTTTTTGCTGGGTCATCGAGGTCCTTGATGCCCCACAGCTGCACAAGGCCCGCTGCACCATATTCACCGGTCGCATGATCGACCGTGACCGTCTCTGCTGGACCAACGGGCACCGCGTCGTAGGTCGAGCGAGGAACATTGGCTGCGGTACCGTGGACCTCGAGGTTGACGCCGTCACACAGCTTGGTGGTCTGCGTGTACGTACCCGACCCCTCGTCGTAGCTGCGCTCGGCCAAGAGCCATTGAAAGCCGCCACCAAGCTCGTCGGGCAGACCGATGACCTTCACGAGGGTGGCCGCGAAGACCTTGACGCCAAAGACACCCGCGAGCGCGCCCGTGTCCGTCGCTACCCCTTCGAGACCAATGTCGTCGTCGTAATAGGGCTCAGGGCAACCCACGACCAAGAGCAGCAATGACGCCATCATCAGCGCCATCGCACCGTCGGTTCGCAAACGTCTTTGCATCATCACTCCCCGGAGTCAGATGTTGATGGTTCGTCGTCGCTGCGGCGAAAGAGAGGTTCCTCGGAACAGGCTTGCAGCGCGGCGGCCGCCTGCTCGGGGGTGAGATCGCGTTGGCCCTCGCCTAGCATTTCGAAGCCCACCATGAACTTCTTCACCGTCGCTGAGCGCAAGAGGGGCGGATAGAAGTGGGCATGCAGCTGAAAGCTCTCGTCCCCTTCGCTGCCTGTGGGTGCACCGTGCCATCCCATGGAGTAGGGAAAAGAAACACCGAAGAGATTGTCATAGCGACGAAGCAGACGGCGTAGCACGTCAGGGAGCTGTGCCCGCTGCAGCTCATCGAGCCGATGCAGATGTCCGGCATGACGTTTCGGCACAAGGAGGGTCTCGAAGGGCCAAAGGGCCCAGTTAGGGACGAAGGCAACCCATTCGTCATTCTCGACGACCACCCGCTGTTGGAGGCGAAGCTCTGCCTCGACCACCTCGATGAGTAACGGACGCTTACGTGCCGCAAACCAATCGCGTTGACGCTGTCGTTCCTTGCTGGCCTCATTCGGCAGCGCGTCGAGAGCCCACACCTGTCCGTGTGGATGGGGGTTCGAGCAACCCATGACGGCGCCCTTGTTCTCGAACACCTGCACCCATGCATAGCGCTCCGATAGTTCCTCGACCTCTCGTGCCCATGTGTCGATCACCTCGCCCAACTCGTCGAGAGTGAGGTCGGGCAAGGTCAAGTCGTGGCGGGGAGAGAAGCAGATCACGCGACAGGTGCCGCGCACCGCTTCGCTCTCGAAGAGTGCATCGACCTCTGTCGTCGACGCGTCTTCGTCGAGGAGTGCTGGAAAGTCGTTGGGAAAGACCCACGTAGCCTCGTAGCGCGGGTTCGTCGCTCCATTCGCGCGGGTATTGGAAGGGCAGAGGTAGCAGGCTGGGTCGTGGGCAGGGCGTACCGCGTCTCGCGGTGCCTCGGTCTGTCCCTGCCAGGGCCGCGCCGCCCGGTGGGGGGACACCAATACCCACTCTCCGGTGAGCAGGTTCTTGCGACGATGGGGTCTCACAAACGCCGTGCTCCTGTGTGATGATGTGGTTTCGGGTGGGAGTGTGTCTTGGTTGCTCCCGATGCACAAGGACCGGGATCACGCTGCCATGCCCCGCTTCGCGGCGCTCAGGGGGAGGGAGCCTTGGGAAGCAACCAGGCCTGGCTCTCGTCGCTGACCACGCGCCGGGTGGTCTCATCGACGAGTCCGCGGACGCGGTGGCTCATCAGCACGACTTGCTCGCGCTGGCTCCTCGGTCCGAAGAGCAAGGGGATCGCCGGCGCTGCCCGCAACAGTTCTGCCTCCAGGTCGCCAGGGAGCTTCTCTCGAGCGAGACGGCTGTCCTGCCCGGCGGCAAGCTCGAGCAGCACCTCGAGTTCGACGAGCTGGTGTCCGAATCGCGCCACCGCTGCGGGCAACATCGACAGCAACGGCAGGGCGTCTTGGCCGCTACCCCGCTGTCGAATGCGCTCTACGAACAAGCCGTAGGCGCTGAAGTCTACACGACGTGTCTGCATGGGAATCGCGGCGCCTGCTACCTGGAGGCCCGCTGCTTGGAGCTGGGCGATGACAGCTGCCGCCACGGGGGCGTCATGGTCGCGAAATCCGAGCAGCAACGGCGGTAAAGCCGCCAGCAGAGAGCGTTGCGCGTCGCTCAGTGCCGCGCCTTGGTGGAGCGCCATGCCGTCGAGCCCGGCGTCGAAGCCGAGCCCCCAAGGCGGCACGAAGCGCCCTCGCGCAGGCGTCATCCCAGGCGCGGTGGGAATCTC
>JBMTAX010000005.1:0-22835 GCA_049429145.1 Myxococcota bacterium | reverse complement strand
CGCTCGCCGCTGCCACGCGAAGTCTTTTCGTCGACAGCCACAGGTCGACCGACGATGCGGGGCAGCATGGTGACCAGCACCGTAGATGGTGGCAAGGACGCTGATGACGATGCTGTCCTCGAGGTGGTGCCGCTTGCCGCGCAGGGCGCGAGGATCGTCTAGCCCGTGGAACGATTCCAAATGCGCTGCCAACACACGCGGCTATGGCCGTGCGGCCATCTGGACCTCCTCCGGCACAATGGCTGAGGGAGCCCAGATCCCCAGAAGCCACTGGAGGCTACGCTGCACTGGCGATCGCCCTGGACCCCCATCACAGGCAGGGGTGACGGGGGCTGCAAAAATCACTACATTCGGGGACTATGAACGCATCGCCAGCGAAGTCGGGGGGCCCACCGCGGGACCCAAGCCTCATCGAGGAGGCCGACCTCAAGAGGATCCCTGACATCCACGCGCTGCTCCAAGCGTTTCATGACCCCTACACGAGCTCCAAGCAGATCGCCGATCTCGTCGAAAAGATTCCCGTGCTGAAAGCGCGCTGCGAAGAGCGAGTTCCCGCAGGACGCAAGCGCCCGGACGCGCGCATGGCCGAAATACTGACAGTGATCGGCAATCGCACCCTCGAGGAGGTGCTGCTCGGCTTGCTCGAAGACCTCACGCTGCTCAAAGCAGAGCTCGAAGGTGGCGACCCGCTGCCGAAGCTTGACTGACGCCGAAAGCAGGCGTGCGGACCGCTTGCCAGCGACGTTCGTCTTGGCGAAGACAGCCCCACGACGACGACAATGCAGGCGATGCGACTAGCCCGCGTCAGAGCGCGGGGCGGAGGCGCGCAGTGACTGCCATTCCCGCCAAGCGAACACGAGCACCGTCACGCCGACGAGTGGCAACACGAACCAGAGCATGGCCACCTTGAAATCCACGGCGAGAGGGCTCCCTTGTGCGCTGAGCGCGACGTAGGTGAGATAAGCGGCATACATCGCCAAAAAGAGCACACCCTCCCAACGCGCGATGCGGTGGCCACTGAAGAAGATGGGCAGTGCTCCGACGGCAACGGCGATCATGACCGGCATGTCGAACGCGAGGGCGGACGCGGGCACGGGAACCCCCGCGGGCGCAAGGACCGCCGTGGGTCCGAGCACCAATACGAGGTTCATGATGTTGCTGCCGATGGCGTTGCCCACAGCGATATCGCGCTCGCCCCGCAACGCGGCGGTGATGCTCGTCGCTATCTCAGGCAAGGAAGTGCCCACTGCGACGACGGTGAGGCCGATGACGAGTTCACTCAAGCCGAACCACTTGGCCACCTCGATGGCGGCATCGACGAGCCAGCGGGCACCGACGACCAAAAGTCCTAGCCCCGCAAGCACGAACAGCACGTTGACGGCAGGCCTTGGCGCCGGCTCGCCGGGCTGCAGCCCCTCTGTATGCTCGAGGGCTTCTTGGTACTCGGCGGCCACCGCCTTCGTCTCTCGCCGGCTCTGTCGCACGGCGAAGGCGATGTAGGCGAGGCCTGCAACGAACAGCAGCGAGCCGTCTACTCGGCCTAGGCCGCCGTCGAAAACACCCATGGCGAACGCGACTGCGCTCGCGGCGATCAGCAACGGCACATCCCAGCGGATGAGTTGTTGGTCGACGGTGAGGGGTACGATCAGGGCGGCCAATCCGAGGATCAACAAGATGTTCGCGATGTTGCTGCCGACGACGTTGCCGAGAGCCACTCCGGCGCTGCCGGAGACGGCTCCCTGCACGCTGACCGCGAGTTCGGGAGCGCTGGTGCCGAAGGCCACGATGGTCAGGCCGATGACCAGCGGCGACATCCCGAATGCGACTGCGAGACGAGAGGCGCCACGCACGAGCAGCTCTGCACCGCCGACGAGGAAAACCACACCGAGGGCGAACATGACAGCGAGCATGGGGGACCTGGGTCTGGAGTTGGAGGACGGTGAAGAGGGACGTATGCCACGGGTGCGATAGGAAACAGAGGGGACCTCGCCGCCAAATGCAAGGGGGACAGAGACATCCCGCGCCGGGCAACCTCGAGGACAGGACGCGATGACACGGCTCGAGCCACACGCCCTCTTGATCGACAACCCCTCGGGGTCCCCCTCCCTGCTCTTGGCCCATGGGGCTGGTGCGGGCGCCGACACCCCATTTCTCACGACCTTCGCCACCGGTCTCGCCGCGCACGGCGTTCGCGTCGTTCGCTTTGAATTCGATTATATGCGTCGGCAACGCGCCACCTCGAGGCGCTCTCCTCCCGACAGAGAGCCTGCGCTGCTGGCATGTTTCCGTCGCGCTGCAGAGCTCACGAAAAGCGATACGAGCACGCTGTACCTCGGGGGCAAGTCCATGGGGGGTCGCATGGCGTCGTTGCTCGCGGCCGAGCTGCCCGTCCGCGGGCTCGTGTGCCTCGGGTACCCCTTTCATCCCCCCGGAAGAGGTGACACGCTGCGTACGGCGCATCTACGCACGTTGCGGACGCCGACTCTCATCGTGCAAGGAAGCCGCGACCCCTTCGGGACAGCGGAAGAAGTGAATAGCTACGGGCTATCGAAGACCATCGAGCTGTGTTTTCTCGACGACGGTGATCACTCCTTCAAGCCGCGGCGGAATTCGGGGCATACCGAGGCGGAGCACCTCGCGCATGCCGTGACAGCGGTCGCGCGTTTCCTCGCGCGCCAGCCTGTTTGAATGACCACGATGGCGCGCCTCAAGCGAGATGCGCGCGCGTCAACGCCTCCTCAGTGCAACCTCAAGAAGGAGCGACGTAGCGGTCGTTCATGTTTCGCAATGGCTGCAAGACATCAAGAAGTCGATCCCGTGACAGGGGCTTGGTGACGACGCCGTTCATGCCCGCGGCGAGACAGCGATCTTGCTCTGCGGGAAGGGTGTGTGCCGTGAGGGCGAAGATGGGTACGCATTGCCCACGGGCCCGCAGCATCGTCGTCGCCGTGGCACCATCGACATCGGGCATCTCGAGGTCCATCAACACCGCGTCGAAGTGTTGCCCCAAGACCGCGTCGATCGCAGCGCGGCCACTCTCGACGACAATGACCTCGTGGCCGAGGGATTCCACGAGACGTCTCAGAATGAATTGGTTGACCCCCGTATCCTCAGCGACGAGCACCCGCAGGGCAGTACCTTCTGCGCCCTCGGCGCCCTCGGCGCTCTTCGGCACGGGCAGATCTCCCTCCGCGCGGGGAAGCGGTAACCACAAGGTGAACTCCGAACCCTCACCGACGATGCTCTGCACGGTCAGGGTCCCGCCCATGCGGCGCGCCAACTCGTGGGAGATATGAAGACCGAGGCCCGTGCCGCTTGGGTTCTCGCCGGCGATGTCACCTCGTTCAAAGCGCTGAAACAGACGCCCTTGAATGTCAGGGGACATCCCGACGCCAGTGTCTCGGACGACGAAGGTCACGCCTTCGCCTTGCGGGAATGCTTCGAACCAGATGTTCCCCGTGAGCGTGTATTTCGCGGCGTTGTCCAGCAGGTTGAGCAAGACCTGCAGAATACGTCGGTCGTCTCCAAGCCAATGGCCGGCGAGTACCTCCGAGAAACTCTTCATCGCCGTGACCCCTGTTCGCAGTCGACGAGGAGAACGGAGGGCCACCTCGAGCAGAGGGAGCAGCTCGAAGGGACTTGGACGTATCTCGAACCGTCCCTCCTCGATCCGGGTCAAATCGAGCAGGTCGTTGATCAACTCGAGCACCCCGTGCGCACTGACCCGCTGCAGCTCGAGAAGGCGCCGCTGGTCGTCGTCGAGGGTGGTGTCTTGCAACAGCTGGTTGACGCCGAGGACGGCGTTCAACGGGGTGCGAAGCTCGTGGCTGACATCGCCGAGGAAGGAGGTCTTGTGGCGGTTCGCGCGCTCTGCTGCCTCGCGCGATGCCTCGAGCTCGCGCAGGGTTTCCCGCAGCTGCCTAAGGTCACGGAACGCGGCAAAGCGCACGGTCTGGCCCTTGTACTGGCAGGTGCGGGCGCGGGCCTCGAGAGGGACTGTCGTGCCATCGTGACAAAGGGCCATGGTCTCGTAAGGCCCTGGTTGTGCAGTGGCGACGATCTCGGTCACTTTGGCGAGATACTCGGGGGCGATGAGCTGGCTCATGTGCATCCCCACCATCTCCTGGCGGGTGTACCCATAGAGGTCGGCGGTAGCTTGGTTCACCTCGAGCAGGATGCCGCCCTTGTGGATGATGACCCCCTCGAATGCGCAATCGCGCAGGGTTTCGTAGGCGTCCTCGGCCGCGCGGGTGCGTTCCGCCAAGGCGGCCATTCGCGCCGCGCAGAGAAGTACACCGAAGACTTCGTCCATGCGTTGCTCGTCGACCGGAGCACCCGCGAGGAGCGCGTACCCATCACTCTCTCGACGTGCGACGGCGCGAGGGGCATCGTGCCACGCGCTGTCTGCCGTGGCAGCCCAGGCTCCCCCGCGTCGCTCGAGCAAGCGCAGCGGAACGTCCCCGAGCGCCCGGGAGGCCGCGGCAAGCCACTCTGGCCATGGCCTTGCCGGCGCAGCCAAGGTGAGCTGCAAGAGATCAGATAGCGTCTCGCGGTTGGCGGCGATGTAAGCTCTTCGCTCTGGCACTTGACCCCTCCCCCAAAGGGAAGGGTAGCAAAATTTGCGTGGTGGGGCGATGGAGATTCAAACCCGTCGAGGGGTGATGCACCTGTGGGAGCGTGCGGGAGATGGCGCCGCGGTCGTGCTCGTTCATGGCTGGAGTGTGAGCGGCTTCTCCTGGCAGCCGGTATGGGAACGATGGCGGGGCCCGGAGCGGCTGCTCGCCCTCGACCTACCGGGCACGGGCTTCAGCGAAAAGCCCGAGACTGGCTACACCCTCGAGCTCTACGCGGACGTGGTGGAGGAGGTGCTGGACGGCTTGCCCTCCCCGAGGGTGCTGGTAGGTCACTCCATGGGGGGCACAGTGGCCCAGCTCGTGGCTTTGCGTCAGCCATCGACGACCCAGGGGCTGGTGCTCGTCTCCCCCGTCCCAGCGAGCGGCGTCCCGATGAACGGTGACGAGAGGGCGGCCCTTCGTCGGAAAGGCGACACCGCCGCAGGGATGGCAGAGGTGCTCGGCAGCATGATGGCCCATGGCACGTGCGAGGGTTTCGCCGCGCTCTTGGCGTCTTCCGCCTCGGTCAGCGCAGCGGCGCGCTACGAGGGGCTAGACGCGTTTTGCGGCGCCAACTTCGCAGAACGGCTCACGGCGCTCGATCTGCCGGTCCGGGTGCTCAGCGGGCAGCGAGAGCGGCCCCTTGATCCCGACACGTTGCAGCGTGCAGTGGTCGACCGCATTCGCGGCGCAACCCTGCAAGTGATCGAAGATGTCGCCCACTACCCCCACTGGGAGTCGCCTGAAAAGTTCACCCGCGCTCTTGAAGTGGCGGTTCGGGACGTCATGCCGTTGCGATGAGCCCTCACCGGAAAACAGAGGGCCGTGAGGGGCGGCGGGCAGACCCTCGGCGTCATGCTATGTCTTTTGGGAGGGCGGCGACGTAACGCGTGCGGCTCGAGAGGTGATCGCCCATGCTCCTCCTGTTCACTCTCGCTCTACTGACCGTCGCCGCGACGGCGAGCGTCGCTGGATACCAGAAGGGTGCCCAGCGTCGTCTCCTCGAGGCGCAGGGCGTGCGTCAGCTACGAGGGAATCAGGGGCCTGCAGAAGACCGCGAACCCGAGACGTTGCGCGTCGGCGACGTGATTCTCGACGGCGACGAGAGCTGGCTGATCGTGGGCACCTGCAACTACCGAGAAGACGATCGGAACTGGCGCCTGCATCGCGTGGACAATGGGAGCGAGAGAGCGTGGTTCCTCGTCATGCGACAGGATGATCTGCGGCTTGCGTTTTTGCGTGACGCGAGCGACGTGCCGCTCTTCGGCTCCCTGGGCGATGGCCTCACCCATGAAGGTCAAGCGTACCGGATGTGGCGGCGTGGCGACGCCCGGGTCGAAGCGACCGGTGACAGCGACGACAGCCTCCTCGGCATCGTGCGCTACACCATCTACCGAGGACCGTCAGGGCGCCTGCTGCTCGTCACGGAGGGCGAGGGCCGACGACATGCGCACTCGGGCGCGCCTGTGCTCGAGACCGGTCTGATGCTGATGCCAGGAGAGGCGGCCCACGCTGCGAACATGGCGTCCCCTCGCACTCTCTTCGATGAGGAGCTTCGTGGCCCTGCGTCGTGACCCGCCCCGTTGGTCGAAGCGTGGCCGAGGCACCCGGCAACGTCAACTGGCGCGCCAGCGGGCGCAAAAGGTCGCGACCACGACGAGTCCCGGCCCCGCGCCGACGACGAGCGAAAGCGTGTCGTCGCCGGCAGCGCATGTTCACGACGACGAACGAGACCTCGATGCCGCCATCACACAGGGCGGTTATGCTCCAGAGGAAACACCAAAGCGGGGGGTGCTCGAGGTGGTCTTTGGTTTCTTTTCTCGTCGCTCCGTGCCCATCGCCGCGAGCGCGACTGTGCCACCCGGTGATGACCCCGTACGGGCCATTCTCGCTCTACCGCGAGGGCCAGCGCGGCTCGACGCTTTTGCGTCAACGCTGAAGTCACTCCCCGTTGGGACCCATGGGCACAGGGGGGTCGCCCTTGCCTTCCACCGCGAACTCACCACCCTCGCTACCAGCGCCGACGTCGATCTCAGCCTTCTTCAACACCGAGTGGAGGCTTGCGCAGAGGGCCTCCTCGCCGCTGGCGACGCGGAACGCGCCGGGAAGTTGCTCGCTCGGGTGGGCAAGAAGCGTCGTGCGGCGGAGTTGTTCGTGGGCGCCGGGATGATCGAAGACCTCGAGGCCATGCACGCCGCGCTCTCAGAAGACACGGGTGGCGCGCACCTCAGCGCGCGGCTCGCCTACGAGCGCTTTGAGGCGCTTTTCGTCGTTGGTCACCGCGCAGAGGCCCTCGCAGCACTCACCGAAGCCGTGCGTCTACGCCCCGAACATGCGGCTTATCACGAGGTGCTGCGTAGCTTCGCACAGCGGGTATGTCGTTCTTCGCTGCGCCTTGAACGAGAAGGGGCGACGAGTGCCGGTCCTATCGCCCTGCTGCGCAGCGAACGTATCGTCGTCGGGCGCGGAGAAGAGGCTGCCTTGCGACTGGCGAGCCCTCTCCTCTCTCGCGAACATGTAGAGATCTTCATCGATAAGACCCGTGCGACCTTGCACCCGCTGCTGGGTCGTCCGGTGTTGTGGCAAGGGCGCACCCTCGAGGTCCCACAGGAACTCCAGGGCGAGGGGAGGTTCGCCGTAGAGGGCATCGAGATCGCCTATCGCGTCGAACCAGATTGGTTGTGGGTGTGGGCCGTCGGGGAGGCAGCAGCGAAAGTGGGTGTCATGAGGACCGATGCGGCCCAGCTGTCCCTGGGACGTGACCTTCCGACATTCGGCTTGCGTGTCGACGATGAGGGTCGTTTCTTCGCCTTGCCTGACGAGGATGTAAAAATATCGGGGGAGGCCCTGCGTTCACCGTTGCTGCTCCTCAGCGGGGATCGAGTCCGGGGCCGGGGCAGCCAAGTATTGCGCATCACATGAGTCACGCGAACGCAATTTTGACGTCGTCATTGGCGTACGATTGATCTCACTCGGCCTTGCATTGCTGGATGCACTGATCGAACTCACCCGCGCTGTGGCGACGCAAAATCTCCGCGGGGTCGACGTTCTTCACTTTGCTGAGACGAGGTGCGCAGGGCACACGATCGAGGCAGTGGTCTTGCAGAAAACGAATCTTGTCGAGAGGTCGTTTAGGTTCCTGCTGTATCACCGACGCAGACAAGGGTCGCCTCACCTTTGCACGACGAGGAGACGGGCTTACGGGCCGCGACATCGCCGCTGGCTCATCGACGATCGAGGGCTCAGGCTCTTGCGCCGCGACCACAGGTGGCGAGGGCGCAACGGGGGATGACGCCGCAGTGACGGGAACGTCGGTCGAGCCAGAACTCGTCGGCGAAGGATGGCCCTCCGTGGGCGCCTGTTGCGATGCGGTACCTTCGACGGAGACATCTGCCGGGGCAACCGCAGGCGGCGAAACAGGGCGAAGCTCGGTGACGACGGGAGTCGGCGCGGGTGGCTTGGCGCCCAGGAAGGTCCACCACAAGACACTGAGCACGACCACGAGCGCCAACGTGATGCCCGCCACCATGGCCCGATGGCTCTGCTGCGCTATCCCCGCCGCCGCTCGAGGCACACGGGTCGTCTCCCCCGTGCGTTCTCCCCCTCGAGTAAGGGGTGGCTCGGTGGCAAACCGCACCAGCTCCGCTCGGATGGCACCGTCTGTCGGACTCGGCAGAAAGGAGACGGTCTCTTCTCGCTTCGACGAGACGCCTTTCGGCACACGCACAGAGCCACTCGGCGTGATCCAGGGATCTTCCACGAAGTCGGCGAGCCGTACGCCTGCGTAATGAGCGACCAGCGCTTCGTGTTGCGCTTGTTCGGCCGCATAGAGCTTCTTCATCAGGGTGCGCAGCTCTCGTGAGCCTGCGCGTGTGCCGCTCGCGTACTGGTACTCGACGAGCGCCTCGCGAAAATCGCCGCAGGTCTCAAAGCGTCCGTCGCGGGTCGGAGCGAGCGCTCGCCGGAAAATCGCGACGAGAGGAGCGGGAACTTCTCCCATGCGAGGGGGTACCCAATCGCCGCGACCAGCCACCGCCCAGATCTGCTGGGGATTCATCTGCCCGTAGTAGCGCTCCCCCGTCAGCAGCTCGTAGAGCATCACGCCGACGGCGAATTGGTCGGCGGTAGCGTCGATGGACTCACCGCGTGCCTGCTCCGGAGACATGTAGGCCATCTTCCCCATGACGAGGTGCGGCTGCGTATGCTCCGACTTTGAGGTGGATTGCGCGAGACCGAAGTCGATGAGTTTCACTTCGCCCTCGAAGTTCATCATGACATTCTGCGGCGAGATGTCTCGATGCACGAGGTGCAACAGTTGCCCCGTACTGGGGTTCTTGGCGCGGTGGGCGTAGTCGAGTGCCTCGAGCACCTCACTGGTGATGTGCAGCGCAATCCCCGGCTCGACATTGTCCCCCGGATGGGTCGATTGGTAGCGGTCTTGAACGCTGCGCGCGTCCATCCCGGGGATGTATTCCATGGCGAGGTAGTATTGGTGGCCGACCCGGCCCACATCGAAGGTCTGGGCGATATTGCGGTGGGTCAACCCGACGACGACCCTCGCCTCATCGATGAAGCGCGACACATATTCTCGGTCGCTGGTGAAGTGAGGCCGCAGTGTCTTGACGACACAGTGCTTCTCAATGCCTGCCAGGCCCCCCGTCTTGGCGAGGTAGACCTCGCCCATCCCGCCGCGTGCCAAACGGTGAAGCAACAAATAGTTGCCGAAGACCCTCGGGAACGTGTCCTGCTCCTCCGATGGGAGGTCTTTGTCCAGGTCGGCCACGGCGTCGGTCATGGGATGCTCATCTTGGCAGGTACCGGGGCGGAAAGAAAAGCTTGCGACAGGTGATGTGCCAGCCGTTGCGAAGGGGGGAAGCAAGTCATCGCGTCGGGGGTTGTTGCTGCTATGGTCCGCGGGTCCAGTGGTACGTAGGCAGGGAGGTGAGCGGGTCTTATGGCGTTCTCTAGCGGTCAGTCCCATGGCCCCATGAGCGAGATCAACGTCACACCCCTGGTGGACGTGATGCTGGTGCTCCTCATCATCTTCATGGTCACCGCGCCGCTCATGCAGCAGGGCGTGAAGGTGGACCTGCCGGAAGTGGCGGCCGAGCCTGTAGCCACCACAGAGAAGCGCCTGGTCCTCACGGTGACGAAAGACGAGCGCGTCTATCTCGGGAGCAGTGAGGTCCCGATGGAACGGCTCACGGAGCTCCTTGCGGAGAACGAACGACTCCGCAGTGACAAAGAGCTGTATCTGCACGCCGATCAGCTTTTGCCCTACGGTGTCGTCGTGAAGGTGATGGCGGCGGCCAAACAAGGTGGGGCCGAAAACATCGCTATGATCACCGATCCGGTAGCGACGGCGCCCTCCGCCGACGAGGAGTGACCCGCCGTGGTGCTGACGAGCGCGCGCGCACAGCGCACCAACCGTCTGCTCGCCTGGTTCTGCGTGGTCAGCTTGACCCTGCACGTAGCCTTCGTCGCGGCATGGGTGGTCACGTCGTTCCAGGGCAGACCGTCGGTATCCCTCGAGCAAGACGTCATCAAGACGCGACTCGTCAAGCTCGGGAAGCCGCGCGACGAGAAGCTCTTGCCACGCCTCGATGCCGCACCTCCCCCGCCTGCCCCGGTGCCCCGAAGCGAAGCTCCGCCAAAGCCGGACGTCCCGCGCAAGGAACCCCCGAAAAAGCCCGTAGAGCAGGCTCCCCCTCGAGAAACCCCGAAGCGAAGCGCCAACGACATTCTGAAGGCCTTCTCGGAACAGAAAGCAGCGCCGACCCTCGATGAGCTGATCAAACGCCGTGTGGGGGAAGCGTCAGACGAGGGACACCAAGAGGGGTCTACCCTGGGTACCGAGATCACGGGGCGCCTCAAAGCGGATTATAACGATCTGCTGAAGGCACGGGTGCAACAAGCTTTTGCGTTGCCGACGACCCTGAGTGACGATGAGCGCGTGCGACTTTGGAGCAACCTGTACGTGAAGGTCGGCGCAGCCGGAGAGCTCCTCGACGCCTCGCTCTCGCCGGCGTCGGGGAACTCTGCCTTCGACGCCGCGGTCATGGCGGCTGCACGCAAGGCGTCGCCGTTTCCGGCGCCGCCAATTCAGCTCCGCGACTTCTACCGTGCCGGCGTTGGCATGAAGGTATGCCCGCTGTCATGCAATTGACTGGGAGGCACGTCGCTCACGGCGTCGTGCCAATGCGAAGGAATCTCATGCGCTCGACGTCACTGACCTCGCTCGCTCTGTGTGGAATGGTCGCCTTGCTCGGTTACGCCCCCGCGTCGGCGGCAGTGGAAGGGCCGATCATTGGGAACGTAGAGGGTGCGGAGTTTCGCCCATTTCCCATCGCGGTCCCTGACTTTCGCACGCCCCCGAACGCCGACCCCGAGCTGACTCGCGATGCCATCACGCTGTCACAGGTGCTGCGCAATGATCTCGAGTTGTCTGGTGTCTTCCAGGTGCTGCCTCCGCGGTCCTTCATCGACACCGCCGGCGTCGTGCTGGCCCAGGTGAAGTGGGAAGATTGGCTAAACGTCGGCGCCGACGGACTTGTGAAGGCGCTGGCGCGGCCATCTGAAACAGGTCTCGTCGTCGAGTTGCATGGCTACGAGGTCGCGGCACAACGCGAGGGACTGTCCCGTACTTTGTCCGGCACTCGGTCCGAGCTTCGTCAGCTCGGGCACCAAATCGCCGACGAGGTCTATCGTTATTACACCCAAGAGCCCGGCATCTTTCAGACCCGCATCGCGGCAGTGAAGAAAGTGGGTGGCGAGAAGCACATCGTGTTGCTCGACGTCGATGGACAGAACCTGACCCAGCTCACGAGCGGAGGCGGCCTCAACCTCCTCCCGTCGTGGAGTCCCGATGGCAGGTCATTGCTCTTCACCAGTTACCGCTATGACAACCCCGATCTATTCGAGATCGCCGCCACGGGCGGCCAGACGAAGCGGCTCTCCAATCGGCCGGGCTTGAACACCGGAGGACGGATCTCGCCTGACGGAGGGCGCATTGCGTTGACCCTCTCGCAAGACGGTAACAGCGAGGTGTACCTCCTCGACCGCCAAGGGGGCCTCCTGCAACGTCTGACGAACGCTTGGGGTATCGATACTTCGCCCTCGTGGAGCCCCGACGGCAGGCGCCTAGCCTTCGTGTCATCACGCGCTGGCAGTCCACAGGTCTACGTGATGGACGCGAACGGGGACAACCAAGCGCGCCTCACCTTCCAGGGCAACTACAACCAAACCCCGGTGTACTCACCACGGGGGAACCTGCTCGCCTTCACGGCCCGCGACGAGCGCAACCGCTTCGATATTTTCGTCATGCACCTGGATACCGGACAGATCTCGCGGCTGACCCAAGACCAGGGCAACAACGAAGACCCCACCTTCGCGCCCAACGGCCGCCTCATCGCTTTCACGTCGACAAGGACTGGCAGCCGAGAGCTCTGGATCACCAACCTGGACGGGACTCACCAGCGGCAGCTCAGCAATGGGGGTGATCACTCGAACCCGGACTGGGGCCCCTTCACTCGTCGCTGATCAGCGCCAAGGGCGGCGTTCTCGAAATCGAGACGCCGCGTGCGTAGAGCGGAAGAGTGCTCACGGAGGATGGTCGTTATTCGATGACCACCATGACGGCGCCGGAGTCTACGGCGTTACCCTCACGCACCTTGATCGCCACGACCTTGCCGGCTTTCGGTGCCTTGAGTTCGTTCTCCATCTTCATCGCTTCTATCACGATGACGCCCTGCCCTTGGCTCACGTCGTCTCCCTCGTCGACGAGGACCTTGATGACTTTGCCGGGCATCGGCGAAGAGACGGCGCATGCGCCGGCTTGGTCAAGACGGGTCGACTGGGCCTCGAGCATCTTCTTGCGGCGCTCGTCAAGCATCTCAAGCCGCACGACACGGCCGCGAACCCGCACGGCCATGCGACCATCGAGGGGATCGGAGGACGCAGGCTCGACGTCGACGTCGTAGGAGTGATTGTCGATCAGCGCCGAAACGATGTGGGACTTCATGAGCTGGGCATCGACGTCGAAAGACTTCCCGTCGAGCGACATCGTGTAGACGCCGTCGTCCTCGCCGTGATTGTCGACGTCGACGACGTGCTCAGTTCCGTGCAGGGTCGCGATGAAGCGCATCTTGCCCATGGTCTCTTCCCTCTCCTCACCAGCGCGCGGTGCGCGGGGTCAGGCTGCGCTTCCAAGCGTTGATTTCGGTCTCCGCGTTGCGTGTGCCCTTCCCAGCGACGACACGCGCCTTTGCCCGCTGCTCCTCTTCGAAGCGGAAGAAGGCAGCGGCGAGGAGCGCAACCTGCTCATGCTCCTCGGTGAACCACGGTGGACTCTCGTCGAGGTAACGCTGCACGATTCCGGTGTCGTATTCGCCGCTCGTGAACTCGCGATAAGCGAGGATCTGACGCACGAACATGGTGTTCGTGGTCACGCCTTTCAGGGTCAGCTCGCTGAGGGCCCGGTCGAGGCGCTTGATCGCCACCTCGCGGGTGGGCCCCCAGGCGATGACCTTGGCGATCATGGGATCATAATCGGGCGTGATCGTGAAGCCGCGATAGATGCCCATGTCGGTGCGCACGAAGGGCCCGCCCGGCTCACGCGTGTGCAGGATCGTCCCTGGGGTGGGAACGAAATTATTGAGCGGGTCCTCGGCAGCGATGCGCGCCTCGACGGCCCATCCTCGCGGCGACTCCGGTTGCTCGCCCCATGGCAGCGGCTCACCTCGGGCGACCCGGATCTGTGCCTCGACGAGGTCAAGACCGGTGATCATCTCCGTGACGGGATGCTCCACCTGCAGCCGGGTATTCATCTCCATGAAGTAGAAGTTGCGGTGCGCATCGACGAGGAACTCGATGGTACCAGCGCCGACGTAGCCGACCGCGCGGGCCGCTTGGCAGGCCACAGCGCCCATCTCACGACGCATCTCCGGTGTCACGAAGGGAGAGGGGGCCTCTTCGATCACCTTCTGATGTCGACGCTGCACCGAGCACTCGCGCTCGAAGAGGTGATGCACGTTGCCGTGCATGTCCGCGAAGACCTGTACCTCGATGTGCCGTGGCTTCTCGAGAAACTTCTCGATGTACACCGCGTCGTCGGAGAAGCTGTTCTTGGCCTCGCTCTTGGCGGAGCGCCATGCCGACGCGAAGTCTTCGGCGCGGTCGACCTTGCGCATGCCTTTGCCGCCACCCCCTGCGGCAGCCTTCAGCATGACGGGAAAGCCGATGTTCGTGGCGAAGCCGAGCGCCGCTTGCTCGTCCTCGATGGCTTCCTCGAGGCCTGGTACGATGGGAACTCCTGCGCGGGCCATCGTCTGGCGAGCGGTGGTCTTCGTGCCCATGGCATCCATCGCCTCAGGGGGCGGCCCGATAAGCAGAAGACCCGCCTCTCGTACGCGGCGCGCGAAGGTCGAGTTCTCCGACAGGAAGCCGTAGCCAGGGTGGATCGCGTCGGCGCCAGAGCGTTTTGCAACATCGATGATCTTGTCGATGTTGAGGTAGCTCTCCCGAGCAGCGGCGGGACCGATATGGTAGGCCTCCGTCGCGTAGCGCACGTGAAGCGCCGAGCGGTCTGGGTCGGAGTACACCGCTACGGTGGGAATCCCCATCTCGCGGCACGTGCGCATGACGCGGACGGCGATCTCGCCGCGGTTCGCCACCAGGATTTTCCGGATGTCTCGTTGCTCGGGCATGGGGTCTCTTCCGAGGAAAGCGATAAAGGGGGCGGGCGCAGCGTCGCGTCAGAGCGGAATGTTGCCGTGCTTCTTCGGCGGAAGATCGTCGCGCTTGTTTTTAAGCATCTGTATGGATTGGCAAAGGCGCGGCCGGAGGTTCTCTGGCAGGATGACCTCGTCGATGTACCCGAGCTCGGCAGCCTTGTAGGGGTTTTGGAATTTTTCTTTGTAGTCGTCGACGAGCTCAGCAGATTTTGCCGCCGGGTCTTGGGCGCGACCGATCTCATTGCGGAAGATGACGTTCACTGCACCGCCCGCACCCATGACGGCGATCTCCGCCGTCGGCAGCGCGAGGTTGACGTCAGCGCGCAGGTGCTTCGGTGCCATGACGCAGTACGCGCCGCCGTAGGCCTTGCGCAAGATGACCGTCATCTTCGGAACGGTGGCCTCGGCGTAGGCATAAAGCAGCTTCGCGCCATGGCGGATGACGCCGCCGAACTCCTGGTTGGTGCCGGGCAAGAAGCCGGGGACATCGACCAGCGTGAGGAGCGGAATGTTGAAACAATCGCAGAAGCGCACGAAGCGCGCCGCTTTGTCGGACGCGTCGATATCGATGGCACCCGCGAGGACCTGAGGCTGGTTGGCGACGATGCCGATGCTCTGGCCCATGAGCCGCGCGAAGCCCACCACCATGTTCTGCGCGAAGTGGGACTGCACCTCGAGGAAGTGGCGGTCGTCCACCACCGCGCGAATGACATCACGCACGTCGTAGGGACGGTTTGGGTTGGTGGGGACCATCGTCTTCAGGGCATCGTCGCGACGCTCGGGATCGTCGCTGCAGGGCAGATGGGGCGGCTGCTCACTGTTGTTCGAGGGCAGATAGGCGAGCAAATCTCGCACGGTCGCAATAGCGCGCGTGTCGTCGTCCACGGCGAAATGCGCTACGCCGCTCTTCGCGTTGTGGGTGACGGCGCCACCGAGTTCCTCCATGGTGACCTCTTCGTGCGTGACCGTCTTGATGACGTCAGGCCCGGTCAGGAACATGAAGCTCGAATCCTTCACCATGACGATGAAGTCTGTCAGCGCAGGAGAATAAACAGCACCGCCGGCGCAAGGGCCGAGGATCACGCTGAGCTGGGGGATGACGCCCGACGCGAGGGTGTTGCGGCAGAAGATATCGGCGTAGCCGGCGAGTGAGGCGACGCCCTCCTGAATGCGTGCGCCGGAGCTGTCATTGAGGCCGATGACGGGCGCGCCGACCTTCATGGCCAGGTCGTAGACTTTGCAGATCTTCTGCGCCACCGTCTCTGAAAGTGAGCCGCCGAAGACCGTGAAGTCGGACGCGAAGACGAACACCTGGCGACCGTCGACCTGCCCGTAGCCCGTGACCACACCGTCAGACGGAATCTTTTTGTCGTCCATGCCGAAGTCACGGCAGCGATGGGTGCGGAGACGGTCGAGCTCGACGAAGGAACCAGCGTCGAGCAATATCTCGATGCGTTCTCGGGCAGTCAGCTTACCGGCACTGTGCTGCTTGGCGACACGCTCGGCCCCGCCTCCAGCGAAGGCACGCTCGTCGAGGTCAGAGAGCCGTTTGCGCATGTTCGCGCGCAGCTCCTCCTCGCTTTGGGCGGCTTGGTTCACGGTGCGGGCGGTCGCGGCGTTGGTGCTCATTGTGGGTAGGTCCCGTTGTCGCGTGCGTGGCAGCGGCGTGAGGGCCGAAAGACCCTCTCGTCGGCGGGCGGACCGTAGGCGGACGAGCGCGGGACTGTCAAAGGGCAACGATGCAAGGGAAGCGCACGATGCGATGTCACACCAAATCCACACCAACGCGCTGCACCATACTGTCCACATTCCCCGGTTGCGGCCGCCGCCGACGCAGCTATCAACGACCGATGCGGTCGACGCCACTGGTCTTGCTTCTCGTGTCCGTCCCGGCTCTGTCCAGGCCGACCATCCTCACGCTACGTCCTGAAGCGCCGAATGATCCGTACAGCGCCCGCTACTCCCAAGCGTTGCTGGTGAAGGCGGAACTGGTCGACGACGCTGGGCAACCAGTGGCGCAGCAACGAGTCACTTTCCGGTTGCACCCCGCTGATGACGAAAGCGCTGCCTTCGTGTTCAGCGACCCCGTCACAGATGCGGTCGGTCGAGCGGAGGCACGCCTCGTTCTCGTCAACGGTAGTCACGGAGGACAGACCTTCACGGCCGCCGCACCCACCAGCGAGTCCCCAGGTGCGCATTACGTGATCGAAGCTCGTTTCGCTGGGGATGCTTTCGCGGAAGACTGTGAACCCGAGAGCGCGGCTCCGGTCGACGATGATCTGTGCGCCGCGGTCACCACCCATGACCTCTACCTGCTGCCCGAGAACACGACGCTGACGCTCCAGCCAGGCATCGAGGTAGAGCTCGGGGGCACCGTCATGCTGATGGCCTCGCTGCAAGACGACAATGGTGACGCACCGGCAGCAGGAATCGACACCGACGGCACTGCGCCCCGGCCCCTCGCAGAGCGACGAGTGAGCTTCTTTTATGACCTCAACGGGAATGGCAGACCGGAGCTGGCCGAGCGGATTGGCTGCGCAAATGGTGAGGCAGGCGCCGCGGGCCCCATGACCGACGCCCGAGGCATCGCCAGCTGCGCCTTCGTCGCTGACCCGAGTTACGTCGACACGAGGAATGTCGAAGATGGCATCCACGCCCAGTTCGGAGGCGATGCACAATACGCCCTCGCTGGAGCCTCCCAGGCCCTCTACGTTCGTGCTGCGCCACCGGACGCGGCCCGCACCCAGCTCGAGGTAAACCCCGCAGAGGCACCGGCTGATGGCTTCAGCCGGATCAGCGTGACCGCGACTCTCGTCGATGGTGCCGGCAACCCCCTGGGGGCCGACGACCCCGCCTATCAGGTGCGCCTCGAGACAGACCTCGGGGAGTTCGACGGTGAGGTCGGCCGTGATCTGCTGACCGGACAGTATCGCGGCACCCTCGTCGCGCCCCGCACCGGCGGCGAGGCGACCGTATTCGTATTCGTCGATGACGTGCGTGGCACGCAGGCGACCGTGCGGTTTGTCTCGCAAGGATGCAGCTCTATGTCCGTGGTCGAAGCTGACGGCGCGCTGTGGGGACTGCTCTTGTTGTTCATTCGTCGTCGACGGCACAACGTGCTGCGGAGTAGTCCATGAGCCAGGAACCGAGTGAGCGCGCCCCCCTGCGGCAGGGCCTGCAAGAATCGCGTGCTGCGGGCACAGATCTGCGACTGCTGCGAGAACGCCTACGTACCTTGCCGGCGAAGAAGCGCCTCGACGCGATTCTCGAGCGGCCTGATGTCATGCGGGTGGTTCGCTCGCTGCCAGTGCAAGACGTTTTGCTCACCGTCAAAGAGGTGGGGGCCTCCGATTGCCTCGAGCTCGTGGAGCTCTTGTCGCCCAAGCAAGTCCAAGGGCTGCTCGACCTCGACGCCTGGCGCAAAGACCGCATCGATCCCGGCTCTTTCGCCGAATGGCTTGAGCTGCTGTACGCCGCCAATCCGCAGCGCGCCGTCAGGCAGATCAAAGAGCTCGATATCGAGTTGCTGTCTTTGCTATTCAAGATGCATACACGCATCTACGACATCGTCGAAGGCGAGGAGATCCCCGAGGAACCTCGCTTGCATTCGACCACCCCCGACCAGCGCTACCTCATCGTCTACGACGACAGCGATGGACGCCTCGCCCTCTCGTTGCGGCAAACCGTAGAGCGGCTCTTCGGCGTCGACATGGCATTCGTGCTGCGACTCATCGAGGCGGTGCGCTGGGAGATGCCAAGTGCCCTCGAGGAGGAGGCGTTCCGCTGGCGTAACGGACGCATGAGCGACCTCGGTTTCGCTCCCCCCGGCGAGGCGCAGTCGGTGTTCCAATACGTCGACCCCGAGCGCGCCCTGTTCACAAGCGGTCCGGCTGACGAGAGCGACGAAGGTGCGCAGCCGAAGGCCAAGGTCGCAGGCGATGAGGAGAGCACAGATCTGTCGACGAGCGTCTTGTTGCCGGCGGACCTGCTCGAAGAGGGAGCGGGAGTGCTGCAGGCAGCCCTGGCGCAGGTGTCCTCGGCACGGAAGCGTGCGGTCTCCCACGAGCTCATGATGCTCGGCAATCGCCTGCACGTCGCCACCGGAGGCGACTGTGGCGATGGAGAGGCGCTTCGCGCCACGGTGCAGCGCGCTGCCGACACCATCGGGATCGCGCTCTCCTATGCGTCACGTGGTGATCCCCTGCGACTGGGCATTGTGTTGTCGACACACCACACGCTGAAACTCTTCCAGATTGGTCACTCTCTTGGGGTGCGGGTGGCTCGGGAGTTGCGTGCGCGCACTCGATCGACGACGAGCGGACTCGCGGGGGAGGGCCTGCTCCGACTCGACTCGCCGCTGCGAGAGGTGGCCGCAGGGCTACTACGACCACAGCCTCTCTTCTTCTCGGGGCTCGCCGACCCGGCCCGCAGCGACTACCATCCCTTCTCGTCGTTGCAGGAGCTCGCGTTGACCACGAAGGCCGTCGCCGAGGCTGCGTTCCGCGCAGAGTTGCTCGAGCGCGGTCTCAAGGTCACCGACGGACGCCTTCTGGCGGTAGGGGTCATCGACGCAGCGACCGGACCTTCCCACACGCCGCTGTTCACCACCTGGCTCAGCCGGCACCTGCTCACGGGTGAGGGTGACTTTGCGCCCCTCCTCGATGAGGAACTCGCGCAACTCCGCTCGCTCCTCGCGCAGGAAGGGCTGGTGCAAGAGCGCGTGGCGGCGACAATCGAGACGGTGGTGACCCAGGCGGCGGCCCTCGCACCGCTGGCGGGGGCCGTCACGCCGCAGGAAGCGCGGGAACGAACGGCGTCGTGGGCAGAGCAAGCCTTTGCCGCGCTACGAGGGGAGTTCGAAGCGCTCGAAGCGGATCTCCCCGACGGCCGTTACCTCGCGAGCGTCTTCACGGTGGGGTCTCTGTCACTGCAGGACCGAGCGGAGGAGCCCTCTGCGGAAGAAGACCCTGACGACGAGGAGGAGTTCGGATGACCATCAAAGTCTCGTTGATCGGCGGAGCCGGCTACGGTGCCGCGGAATTGCTGCGTCATCTCGCCGTGCGGCGCGATGTGCAGATAATGCGTATCGCCTCGAAGGACCACGTCGGGGAGAAAGCCAGCGCTGTGCATCGCACTTTGGAGGGCTTCTGCGACATTCCGCTCGAGGACATCTCCCCGCGGGAAGCGGTGGAGGGAGCAGACTTCGTCTTCCTCGGGATGCCCCATAAGGTCACCGCTCACGTCGCCCGCGAACTTTTCGACGCCCCGGTGCGCATCATCGACCTCTCTGGGGATTTCCGCCTGCGACGGCTCGAGGACTACCAGCGGGACTACGCTCCGTCGCACCCCTGCCCCGAGCGGCTCGGGACCTTCGTCTACGGCCTGCCCGAGCTGTGGCGAGACCAGATTCGCACCGCACAGCACGTCGCAAGCCCGGGCTGTTTCGCCACGTGCATCGCGGTCGGTCTGCTCCCCCTCGCGTCGACGGGGCTCCTGCGGAATGCGGCGGTCCGCACCGTGGCGATGACGGGCTCGTCGGGCTCGGGCGTCCATGCAAGCGCAGGCACCCACCACCCGGTGCGCAGCAAGAACCTCAAGCCGTACAAAGTGTTGCAGCACCAACATCGGGCAGAAATCGTGCAAACGCTGACCGACGCGGGCGCTGAGGCCCTCTCCCTCGACTTCGTGCCCGTCTCAGCCCCCCTTTCGCGCGGCATCCTCGCCGTTTCGCAGCTCGACCTTCCCCCCGGACACAGCGAAGCGACCTTGCAGCACCTCTACGAGCAGCGATTCGCCGTCGAGCGGCTCGTGCGTATGCGGCCTCTCGGGCAGAGCCCCGAGGTGGCCGCCGTCGCTGGCACCGCCCGCATCGAGGTGGGCCTCGCAGTGCGCAACGACGAGGACACGGGTCGTAGCACGCTGTGCGTCATGAGCTGCATCGACAACCTCGTGAAGGGCGGCGCGGGGCAGGCGATTCAGTCTTTCAACCTGATGACGGGCGTCGACGAGTACACCGGGCTCGACCT
Organism: Myxococcota bacterium; assembly: GCA_049429145.1. Taxonomy (GTDB): domain Bacteria; phylum Myxococcota; class UBA727; order UBA727; family CAYLZW01; genus JBMTAX01. Next base: position 2,465 of record JBMTAX010000005.1, on the reverse strand, counting down.
GCCAGGACTGTGGCCATGAACCGCGACCTCGTCGTCGTCAAAGTCGGAGGAGAGATCCTCCTTGATGCCACCGAGCGCGAGGGCCTCGGGGCCAACATCCGCACACTCGTGCAAGCGGGCCGCAAGGTCGTCGTGCTGCACGGCGGCGGCCCACAGGTGACGAGCTTGCAAGAGCGAGTCGGCCTCAAGGAACACAAAGTGGGGGGTCGACGGGTCACGACCCCCGCGGACCTCGTCGTCGTGCAGCAGGCCATCTGCGGCGAGGTCAACGTCGGCCTCACCGTCGCGCTGCTGTCCGCCGGGGTCAGGGCCTTCGGGTGCCATGGGGCATCGGGCGGGATGGTCCGCGCGCACAAGCGACCGCCGAAGCCCGTGCCCGGTGCTGGTCCAGAGCCCGTCGATTACGGCGAGGTCGGCGACGTCACGAGCGTCGACGCTGGGCTGGTGCTGGGTCTCTGCGAACTCGGCCTCATCCCCGTCATCGCGACCCTCGGGGTCAGCGATGATGGAGCACGGGCCTTCAACATCAACGCGGATACCACCAGCGTGCACCTCGCTGCGGCGCTGGGTGCAGACGCCCTGTTGATGGTCACGAAGGTGGGCGGAGTCTACCGCGACCTGCGCGACCCAAGCTCGCTGGTGCCCGAGATGACCGCTGCGCACGCCCAGACGCTCATCGCACAGGGGGTGATCGCAGGGGGTATGATCCACAAGGTGGAAGAGGCGATCACCGCCCTCGACAAGGGGCTCTCGTCCATCGTCAATGTCAACGCGAACGCGCCCGAAGGCTTCTTGCTCGCGCTGCAAGGACAAGGCGGCGGCACGCGGATCCTGCCCTGACGGGGCTGACAGGGGGCGCAAGCCTCGCTACAGAGGTCAAGTCGCCCAGGGGTGACGCCATTGAATGTCGCCCGGCTCCGAGCCGTCTTTACCGTCGGTTCAGGGCCCATGCCTGCTGTCGCCGCCCACTGCGTAGGAGTCCTCTGCGTGCGCCATATGTCCCTTATCGCCACCTGCTTCGCCCTCGCCCTCGTGCACTCACCGGCAAAGGCCGCTACTGACCTGAGCGCCGAGCAGATCCTGGAACGCGCCTTCGCGAAGAGCCAGGTGGGCTTCCAACAAGGCACCGCTACCCTCGAGATGACCGTGGTCTCTCCCCGAGGGGAGGCCAAGCAGCGCACCCTCTACATCAAGGCGATGCGCGGAGAGAACGGCTTGCTGCGCAGCCTCGTCCGCTTCCAGAAGCCAGCGGAAGTCGCAGGCATCGCCTTCCTCGTGCGCGAGAAGAAAGATGCCCTGCCCGACCAATACGTCTACGTCCCCGCGGCGCGAGTCGTTCGCCAGATCGCAGCGGGAAACGCGGCGTCGTCGTTCTTTGGGTCTGACTTCACCTATGCCGATCTGATGCCTCTCCCCGCCAGCGAGCGCGACAAAGTGAAGGTGCAGCGTCTTGGCGACAGTGACGTCGGTGGGCAGCCCGCTTATGTGATCGAGGCGCTCCCGCAGTTCGAGGGCGCGCCCTATGCAAAGCTCATCACCTACGTGCACAAGGAGCACCTGATCCCGCTGAAGGTCGAGTTCTTTGACCCTGCAGGCAAGCCCTTGAAGACGCTGTCGATCAAGAAACTCAAGAAGCTGAAGAATGAGCTCGTCCCGGTAGAGCTGATGATGAAGAACCTACAGGTCGGCAGCCGCACCGAACTCGAGATCATTAGCCCCGACCCCGACGCGAAGCTCAGCGACGCCGACTTCACCGAAGAGGCCATGCAGCGCTGAGCAGATGCGAACTCGCGTCGCTCACCACCGCAAGAGCAGCCAAGCGCTCCAGTCGACAAGTCTCTCGAGGATGCCTCGGTCTTCGAGGAGTTGCAGCGTCACCTCTGAGGAGTCCCGCAGGTCCTCGTGAAACTGCGCCTCGAGCGCCGTGGCGACCTGCGGCCCGATGGCGCTCACGTTGACCTCGAGCAGCCGCCGCCACGACCAATGGTCGAGGTTGAAGGTCCCGACCGAGGCGTAGACGCCATCGATGACAACGGTCTTCGCGTGCAGCGTCCGCTTTTCGTACTCGAAGATGCGAACCCCGCGGCGCAGCAACCTCGCATACAGGTGACGGCTCGCTCTGCGTACCAGCGGCACGTCGCTGATCCCCGCCGTGAGCACACGTACGTCGACGCCGCGTCGCGCTGCGAGGACAAGCGCACGGTCGAGTCGCGGTTGCGGCAAGAAATAGGGCGGAGTCAAAAAACAGCGACCGGTGGCGCGCGCAATGGTCTGCCGCAGCGAGCGCTGAATGGGACGACGCCCCTGGCGACCTGCCGAGGAGAGCACCTGTAGACAGGTGACGCCAGCAGTGCTGGCCGCGGGCAAGGGGAGGGGAGACAGAGAATGGCTGGCGCGATGCCACGAGCTCTGGAAGACCTCGGCGAGGTGACGAACGGCGGGGCCTGAGACCCGCAGCATCGTAT
>JBMTAX010000004.1:0-25670 GCA_049429145.1 Myxococcota bacterium | reverse complement strand
TCTGCCGACCCGCGCCCCGTGAGGCGATGCCAGGCACTCCGAAGGAGCCCCTCCTCGCCTTCGGCGCTGACCGGCAAGGGAGACGCCTCAACGGGAGCGCCAGCCCGCGCCGCCTCGGCGAAGAAATGCGCGAACACCGGTGCGGTACCCGACACCGGGAGCTGCCACGACGAGCCAGGTCGTTGTTTGAGTTCCACCGCCGCCACAAGAGCCTCTTCCATGGCTAGGTCATCCAGCTCGTATTCCGCCGACGACGAGGCAGCGTCCTCAGCGACAGAGGCTTCCTGCGAGACAGAATCTTCGAGGTCACGCGGCCGCAGACCGAACGGCGTGGTGGCAGCATTATCATCGCCGAGTACGACGTCGCCTGAAGGCTCGTCGTCGTGCCCAGACGCTGTCACCGCACCGCTACGACCCTCCTCGTCCTTGCGGCGCAAGGCCTCGAGCAGCAGGTAGGCGGTCGGCTTGTCGACGTTGGTGCGCGGCGATTCTTCCCCGAAGCGGATGTAAAAGGACCCGCGCTGTAAGTCTGACAACAAAAAGAAGGCCTCTTCACCCTCGAGCTCACCACAAGACACGAAGACCACTCGTCCTTGGCGCAGATAGACCCGACCCTCCGAGACGCTCGGGTCTTTGGGGAGCACCTCGATGCCCGCGGTCTTCCCCGAAAACTCGAGGCTCTGCACGAGCTCAGCGAGGGTCATCTGCCGCAAGGTGCCCATAATGCCCGAAGGCTCGCTGAGGTCAGATACCCTGCGTCGATGACGAGGTGAGGTCACCTCATCACCCTTCCCCCGGGCGCGGCGTGCCCCTGTCGATGCCGTTGCTTCTTCGTCTTCGTCTGCGTCGTCGACATAGCGATCCTCTTCGGCCGGGAGCGTGTAGACGGCGAGCCCTGAAGACGTGGCTACCTGTGCACTAGCCTCTGCCTCGTCGCTCGCTGCACCTTGCATAAGCGCGGCGAGGTCCGTCGACTTGAACGGGAGTGGCGCCCCGATGCGATAGGTCTCGCCTGCGAAGGCGCTGTGGTCGTGAGACTCCATGGTGAAGGGCTCGTCGAGGAGATGAGGCGCCGGGTGCAAACGGACGGGGAGGCTCGGGAGCGAATCTTCGAGCCGGTCGGGCTCATGGGCCCCATCGACGACGGTATCTGCAGTCATCACCGAACCGAGGTTCCAATCGCTGGGTCGATGACTCAAGTGTCCCACGAGCAACTCGAAGGCGAGGCCTTTCCTCACCGGGCTTGGCTCCGCGAGTCCCTCGACGGTCCCGCGCAGCTCCACATCCTGAGCACGGGGCGTGCTCTCCTCGCTGCTGGCGAGACAGAGCTTCAAGGAAAGGGTTTCTCCCCTCCGCAGATTCGCCGGCAGTCGCGCGACCTGCCCCGTATATCGTGCACCATCCGCCTCGATGCATGCCTGGCCCTCGTCGTCGAGAATTTGCACCGAGACTCGAGAAAAGCGTGGGTCGGACATCGGTCACCTCGGCAAGCAGGGCAGGTGCCTCGGGGCAGCTGCGACGGTTCACCGCACCAGGAATGAGTGCAGGGGAGTAGCCCCCCAGATCGCGTTCGTAAACGTGAGTGGATCACATTCCTGCACCCCTCAAGACGGCGCCCTGGGCCACTTAGAGCGCACCTCCGCCGTTTGCCCGACCTGGCGACCGAACCTACACTGGTGGTCGTCATGAGGAGGCGACCATGGACGCGGCCGAGATGGTGGATCTCTGCAAACGACACACTCTCTACACCTGGGCAGCGGGTGAGGCGATAGCCCCGATCGCCGTCACGCGGGCAGAGGGCATCTATTTCTGGGACGCAGCAGGGAAGCGCTATATCGACTTCAACAGCCAGCTGATGAGTGTACTCATCGGGCATAGCCACCCGCGGGTGGTGCAGGCGATGAAGGACGCAGCGGAAGACTTGATCTTCGTCCACCCGGGGACGGCAACTGAAGCACGCGCCCGTTTTGCGAAGCTGCTGAGCGAGGTGACGCCTGACCCCATCAACTCGTTCTTCTTCACCCTCGGAGGCGCCGAGGCCAACGAGAACGCGATCCGCACCGCGCGGCTCTTCACGGGCCGCCAGAAGATCATCAGCCGCTATCGCAGCTATCACGGTGGCACCAACCTCACGATGCAGTTAACGGGCGATCCTCGACGCTGGGCGAGCGAACCCGGCGGTCCGGGCTTTATCCGCGTCATGGATCCAGAGCCCTATCATTACAGTTTCGGTGACACAGAAGAGGAGAAGACCGCTCGCAACCTCGATTATCTGGAGGAGGTGTTCATGTACGAGAACCCAGCCTCCATTGCAGCCATGATCATCGAACCCGTCACGGGGACCAATGGGGTCATGCCCCCCCCGAAGGGGTATCTCGAAGGCGTGCGCGCGCTGACGAAGAAACACGGGGTCTTGCTTATTTGCGACGAGGTCATGGCGGGTTTTGGACGCACGGGGAAAATGTTCTCATTCATGCACGCGGGAATCGAACCCGACATTGTCACGATGGCGAAGGGGCTCACGTCGTCGTACGTGCCCCTCGGTTGCATGGGTGTCTCCGACGAGATCCACGCTCATTTCCAGAAGAACACGTATTGGGGTGGACTCACCTACAACAGCCACCCCTTCTGTCTTCGGGTCGGTGAGGCCGTCGTCAGAACCCTGATCGACGAGGGTATGGTCGAGAATGCAGCGCGCCTCGAAGGCGTGATGCGATGCGAGATGGCGGGCCTCAAGGAACGCCATCCGTCATTCGGTGCGGGGCGAGCCATCGGGTTATTCGGCATGATTGACCTCCGGAAGAACCACCGAGGCGAGCCCCTCGCCCCCTACAACGGCAACAGCGAGGCGATGACGAAGCTTGGTGCCTTCTTCCGGGAGGAAGGGCTTTTCACCTTCCTGCGATGGGGCTCGTTCATGTGCAATCCGCCGCTGATGATCACCGAGCCTCAACTGAGAGATGCTTTCGAGATCATCGATCGCGGGCTCGAGATTACCGACCGTTACTTCGAGGGGTGAATCCCCCACCAGGTTCGGGGTGACGATGCGCCGCCGGGCTAGACGACCATCGACTTTCTTGCGACAGGTCAGGTTATGAAGGGTTTCGCTCGCATCAGCGTCGCTGTGCCTGTCTGTCGTGTCGCTGACGCGCAGGCGAACGCAGAGGCCATTCTGTCTTTGTGGCGAGAAGCTCACGACGCGGGGTCGCAGGTGGTGGCGTTTCCCGAGCTCGCCATCTCGTCATACACAGCGCGTGACCTGTTCCTCGACGACCACTTCCTCGCTCGCTGTGAAGCGGCCCTCGCTTGGCTCTGTGACGCGGGCCGTGACCTCGCGCCCCTCGCCGTCGTGGGGACGCCCCTCCGCGTGGGTGCAGGCCTGTACAACGTAGCTGCAATTCTGCAGGGCGGCAGGGTGCTGGGTCTTGTGCCCAAGAGCTTCCTACCGAACTACCGTGAGTTCGAGGAGAAACGATGGTTCCGACCCGGGACCGAGGTCGCCCCCGAAACTGTGCATCTCGTCGACCAGCGCGAAGTCCCCTTCGGTACCGACCTTCTGTTTCGCGGCACGCGGCAACCTGAGCTGTGCGTGGGCGTCGAGCTGTGCGAAGACATGTGGGTGCCCTTGCCGCCGAGCATGGGACAAGTACTCGCAGGCGCAACGGTGTGCCTGAACCTGTCGGCGTCGAACTTCACCGTTGGAAAAGCCGACACGCGTCGACTTTTGGCGCGCTCGCTGAGTGAACGCGGTCGGTGCGCCTATGCCTACGTCGCTGCCGGACCCGGTGAATCATCCACTGACCTTGCGTTCGATGCCGACGCGTTTCTGTGTGAAAGCGGCCAGCTCCTCGTCACCAGCCAGCGCTTCGCACGAGAACCGCAACTCATCACCGCTGACGTCGACCTCGAATCGTTGCGGCGAGAGCGACTGGTTACCGGCACCTTCCAAGACTGTGCAACCGCGTCCCCACGTCGATACCGTACGGTTGCCTTCGTCGATGAGGTGCCGCGAGAACTGCACCGGTATGTTTCGCCTCATCCGTTCCTGCCGGAAGATGAGCCCACATTGGCGACCCGCTGTTGGGAAGTTTTCGAGATCCAAACCCACGCCCTCGTGACCCGCATGGCCGCGCTGGGTTCTCCTCAGCTCGTGCTGGGTGTCTCGGGAGGAATCGACTCCACCCACGCGGCATTGGTCAGCGCGGTCGCTCTTGACGTCGCAAAACGGCCGCGCAGCGATCTTCTCTGCGTCACCATGCCCGGCCTCGGCACATCGGGTGGAACGCGGTCGAACGCCGAAACGCTAGCGCGCAGCCTCGGGGCCACTTTCCTCGAAGTCCCCATCGCTGAGGCAGCTCGCGTCGTGCTCGAACACCTCGGGCACCCCGTCGCCACTGAAGCACACAGCGTCGAGGACTTGTTGTCTCGTCTGAGGGCCCACCCCGAGCTCGGAGATGTCACCGTCGAGAACGTGCAGGCGCGCCTGCGCACGCTGCTGTTGATGTGCCTCGCCAACCAGCGAGGTGGACTCGTCGTCGGCACGGGCGATCTGTCGGAGAAGGCGCTCGGCTGGTCGACCTATGCCGGTGACCACATCGCGATGTACGACGTGAACGCCGGGGTGCCGAAGACGCTTATCCAGTTCGTGATCCGCTGGGTCGCGCGCGAACGATTGCCCGCTTTCTCCCAGGGAGACCCGCGGACGCTGCTCGAAACATTGGAGCGTATCCTCGAGACGCCGATCTCTCCTGAACTATTGCCTCCCGACGTCGACGGTCGTGTTGCACAGCTCACCGAAGACACCCTTGGCCCCTACGAACTACATGATTTCTTCCTCTTTCACGTCGTGGGACACGGTGCACGACCAGCCCGCGTCCTCGATTTGGCACAAGCGGCCTTCAAAGGGCGCTACCCCCTCGACCAGCTCCGCTCAACGCTACGACGCTTCTACACTCGATTCTTTTCGCAGCAGTTCAAGCGTTCGTGCACGGCAGATGCGCCCAAGGTACTCCGGGTCGCTCTTTCCCCTCGAGGAGATTGGCGAATGCCGAGTGATGCCTCCGTGCGCTCGTGGATAAAGGAGGTCGATGGCTATGGCCTTGACTGCGACAACGAGCCTGTCACGGTTTGATGGCGCTGGGCCAGCGCTTCAAGACAGCATCGGGCTCGCTCTCCAAGGGGAGCACGTCGAGGTGAAAGTGGTCCTCATGATCGCGGTTGTATTCAGGGGTAAGGATCACCCGGAAGAGACCAGCAGCGGTTAGTCGCTCGACGACGGACGCGAGCAACTTGCCACCGCTGCGGGCAGGGACGCGTTCCCAGTCGCTTTTGACGAGATAGCGGGCGCCGTCGGCCATCACGAAACCAAAGACGTCGATGGCGCCCCCCAAACCGTGGCGCGACAACTTCGTCGTCCCGCGGATGGTGCGGCAATTGAATGTACCCATATGAAGCACCTTGCGAACGCCGAGCTCCTCGAGGACGCGGGCCGTCTTCAGGAGGGCGACTCCGAGCTCAGCCGACACCAGGAGGGTTGGCTCTGGGGGACCGTCGAAGCGTTCGAAGACGATCCCGCCGACCTGTGCCCGCAACTCCACGGCGTCGTTGATCTGGCAGACGAGGTCAGGCCGTCCGGGTACGGAGGCCACTGCGCGCTCCACGGGCGTGAAGCGCGCGCCAAGGGACGCAAGGGTGGCAAGCGCCCCGTCGAGAGGGGTCGAGAGTCCGGGGAGGCAGCCATAGCGCACCTCGGCCGCGGTATTCGCCTTTGCCAAGGGAACACACCCGTATCCCTGGCGACAGCCGGTGCCCGGAAAGACACCGAAGTCGCACGACGGGAGACAAGCCCCGGCGCCGACCCAGCCCACATCCCCCGGAAGTTGATCGACGGCCGCACAGAACGTCGGCATGCCGAGTTCCGAGACCGGGCACGCCCCGTCGCCGCAGGGAAGCGAACAAGTACCGCGCGGGTAACCATCCAGAAAACACACGGCACCGTCGCTGCGGCAATCGCCATCGATCTCGCATGCGCCACCGAGGGAACCTTCGGGCTCACCGGGGAGCGATAGCTCCGGTGCGCTGGCGGCGACGTCGACCGAAGGGCCAGGAGGCCGGCGGTCGCCCACACATCCCGTCAGCAGCGCGGCGGCGACAAGCGCCGTCCACCAAGCGCGACTCGTCGGGTAAACACAACCAAGGAGGGCGGAGATCCGCATGGCGGACGGAGCCTATCGGCAAAAATGCAGCCGACCAGCCCCCTCGGAATGGGAATCCCTCGCCCCGCTACGCTCAGCGCTTGAGCGACAGTTCGGCCTCGATCTGCTGTTCGATCTCCTCGAGGCTCTGCTGCTCCTGGGGGACGGGGGCCACCGCAGCGGGGGCGTGACCCATCTTGGCCTTGAGGGCCGCCAGGGCGTCGTCGGAGCTCTGTGTCTCGAGCGCCTTGAACTGGGCCTCGAGCTGGTCGCCGCTCGCGGTCTCCGCGAGCTCATAGGTGGCAGAGGCTTCGGCCTCCATCTTGTCGATCTTCTCCTCCATGCGCGCCATGGTGTCGAACGCGCTCGTCGAAGACAGGCCGTCCATCGTCTCCGCGATGGCTTTCTGGGCCTCGGCGCGCTTCGCCCTCGCGATGAGGAGATTCTTCTTGCGCTTCGCCTCGTCGATCTTGCCGTTGAGGCCCTGCAGCGCACCCTTCAGCTGGTCGACAGCGGCCTTCTGCGCCTGCCACTGTTGCTGGTAACCGACGGCGAGCTTCTCGTGCTCGGTCTTTCGCGTAAGCGCCTGCCGCGCCAACTCATCGTTGCCGGCCTTCACCGCCAACATGGCCTTCTTCTCCCACTCTACGGCGAAGGAGCGCTCGCTATCGAACTGCTTTTGCAGCCGCTTCTCGTCGGCGATGGCCACGGCGACCTGCTTCTTTGCTTCGACCAGTTGCTGCTGCATGTCGATCAGCATCTGGTTCAGCATCTTCTCAGGGTCTTCCGCCTTGCTGATGAGGTCGTTCACGTTCGACTTCAGCAAGGTGCCGATGCGGGAAAAGATTGCCATGGGCCAAGGCTCCTCAAGTGGTCGGCGGTGGATGCCAGAAATCGGGGCGATGCGAAAACGGGTTTCGTGTGTGGGCAACAGACCGTTGCGGTCAGCTCGGGTTGGCCTTGGGCCTACGGTGGAATTTCGAGAGCTTACGGTAGTGATCGGTGATGCACATGGACAGGGCATCGACAGAGGCTTGGAACTCGTTGAAGTCGAGGTTCTCGGCCTGCAACGTGTCGGTGGCCACCACCGCGTCTGCCTCGAGGCCATAGGCCCCGTGAATCATGTCGGCGGTGTTGAGGCGGAGCAGCATTTCGTACAGCTCGGGACGCGCGGCCACGTCTGGCAGGTCCATCAGCTTCACCCGGAATAGCACCACCGGATCGTTGAGCCTCACGACGATGTTGTCGATGGTGTCGTACTCGTCGTGGATCATCCAGGTGTTCTCGGCCACCTCCTCGTAGGAGACACCCATCTGGATGAGGTAACCTTCGATGTCCTGCTTCGTTGCCATCGTCACACCTATGCAGCAGCCAGCCACTCGCGATGGCGATCACGCGGTTTGACGCGATGCCCCCGGGACAGAGGGGAGAGCAAAGCTCCGGTGAACCGTGCTTGTCAAGTCGGCCGCAGAGCGAACGCAGGAGCGCACCGTGGGAGCACCTGCGCTATCGTCGACCACTCTGCGTGGGGTGGGGATGTCACGGCTCGCGCCCACATCGGGTAGAGTGAGGCCTCGGCAGGAGCACAGACAAGATGGTCCAGTTCAACCACTCGCAACGCGAGATCACGCTCAAGCTGGTGTACTACGGGCCGGCGCTCAGCGGTAAGACGACAAACTTGCAGGTGATTCATCAGTTTCTGCGTCCCGAGTCGCGGGGCCGCCTGATGACCCTCGATACCGCCGACGACCGTACGCTCTTTTTCGATCTATTGCCGGTCTTCTTCAAGACGGCGTCGGGCTTCAAGGTCAAGCTGAAGCTCTACACCGTGCCGGGACAGGTCATGCACAACTCGACGCGGCGGATCGTCCTCGCTGGGGCTGACGGGGTCATGTTCATCGCCGACAGCCAACGCGCCGAAGCGAAGGCGAACAACGAGGCCTGGCGGAGTATGATGGAGAATCTCAAAGAGAACGGTCTCGGTGAGGGAGAGATTCCCATCGTCATCCAATTCAACAAGCGCGACCTTCCGGACGTGCGTACGGACGAAGAGCTCGAGCAGCTGCGACAGAAAGGCAGCCAGCCCATCTTCCCTGCCGTCGCCATTCGCGGAGAGGGCGTGATCGAACCTCTCTTCGCGCTGTTGAAGCTGACCTTCCGCAATCTGAACTCGAAGCATGACTTCGCAGGCAAATTTGGCCTGTCCGAGGCGCAGTTCCTGCGAAACATCTTCAGCCACATGAACGTTGGCGAGGTGAGCCCTTCGAACCAAGGACCGGGGGGCAAGAATGGCTGAAGGTTCCATCTTGCAGAAAGAGATCACGCTCGCGGAGCTCGTCGACGCCGACAGCTTCGTCGAGGTGATGCGCTCTTTCGCGGAGCTCTACCGCGTCGGCCTGAAGGTCTTCGATGCGGAAGGCACGAAGCTGGTCGATGTGCGCGTCGGCAATGGTCCATTCTGCGGCTATTTGTACGAGTACGGCGAGAGTCGACAAGCCTGCACACGCCTCGTGAGCGCGCTGAAGAATGAGGATTTCTCCAGCTATGGCCCGAGTGACAAACCGTCGCTCATCTCATGCTTCACTGGTCTGCGATACGTGATCTTGCCCATCTGCTACGAAGGCGACGTCATGGGCCGGCTCATCTTTGGGCCTTACGCACCTGTGGGCCTGTCGCAACCCGACGAAGAACTCTATCGTATCGAACCGCGGCTCAACCGAGAGAAGAGCGCCGAACTGATGCAGGCTGTTCGACACGCCCCCGACGACGTGGTGGCAAAATCCCTCGAGCAGCTGCAGCGGGTCATCGAGGTGATCCTCTTCACGAGCTACCGAGCGTTGCTGACGAGCCAGATGCACATCGAGAGCGTCACGGGGAGCTATCGCGAACTGCAGGAGAAGGCGAGGACCCTCAGAGAAGCGAACGAGCGACTGCAAGAGCTCGATAAGTTGAAGTCGAACTTCCTCGCGACGGTGAGTCACGAGCTGCGTACGCCCCTCACCAGCGTGATCGGCTATTCAGAGATGCTCCTCGAGGGAATGGCTGGCGAGCTCAACGAAGAGCAGCGAGAGTACGTCGGAACGATTATGGAGAAGGGGGAGACTCTTCTCGGCCTCATCGGCCAGATTCTCGACGTGTCTCGTGTAGAGAGCGGCAACCTACGTATGCATATCGCAGAGGTAGACCTTCAGGAGGTGCTTCGCCGTGCCTCCACCAGTGTCGTGCCACAGGCTGCGAAGAAAGAGATTGCTCTCGATTTCGCTATCGAGCCGCACCTGAAGTCCTTCCCCGCAGACGGCGAGAAGATCGGCCAGGTACTGGTCAACCTGCTCGGCAACGCGGTGAAGTTCACCCCCCAGGGGGGCACTGTCCGTCTCCGGGCCGACTATCAGTTGGGAGGTAGGCGCACGCCGGTGGCCGCCGATGAAGCCGACGACCTCTTTGGTGGTGACGATGAGCGTTTCGTTCGCATTGTCGTGGAAGACACAGGGGTCGGCATCCCGGCAGATAAATGTGAAGCGGTATTCGACCGTTTCTTCCAAGTCGACAACACGTCAACGCGTGAGTTCGGCGGCACTGGACTTGGGCTCTCCATCGTGAAGAGCTTCGTCGAAGGACACGGCGGCGACGTCTGGTGCGAGAGTGACACCGGCAAAGGCGCCAAGTTCACCATTCTGCTGCCAACGGAGCGCTAAGCGAGCCGACCAGGGAGACGAAAGAGAGCAGCCTAGGCTGCTCTTTCTCGTCTTGGGATTTGTCGAGCACACCTGGAGCGGGCTAACGAAAGAACGCCCCTGGCCCGATCGTCACGATCAACCCGCCCTTGGGCGGGGGCCCCTTCCCGAGGACGCCTCGATGGGGGCGGGGCTGGGAACTGCCCCTCGGAAGGTACATCGAGCGACACCAAGACACCGGTGGGCGTCTTGGTGTCGTCTCATTGCTTCAGAGCTGACACTTGCCCGCTTCGCACAGCCAATCGGCCCCATCGACTGGCCCATAAGAGGCTTCGCAGTCCGCCGCGACAGCGCACTTCTTCGCGCAGAGGGGGGTCTCGAGGAGGTCGAAGCAGTAGCCCTCACCGCCCCCCAAGACGCTGTCACAGTCCGCATCGACCGCGCACGTTGCGGTGCAGTACTCATCGAGACAGAAGATGCTGGCGCAGTCGGAACCCTCGAAGCAGGCGTCGCCCCCCGCCCCGCTGAAGAGTTGCGCCGACGACGGCCGAACGCAGGCCTTGACGGAGCCCGTGTCGACAGCGAGGTCTTGGCAGGACAGTTCACGGGTGGAGTCACCATCGTTGGTGCCACCGACAAAACAATCATCATCGTCACTGCACACGAGGCCCGTGCTCAAGGTGGCCTCGAGGGAGTAGTCGAATTGGGTCGCGCAGAGCGTCCCCTCACCGGTGCTGCTCAGGCAACTGAAGGCATCGACCCAGGCGTAGAGAGTCTGTGCGGGGAGCCCGTAGCCTCGCCATCGCTCCAGCCCCTGGCCATACCAGCCAGCCCCGAGATACGTGCCGTCTTCGGCGTACACATACACGTCCAGGTCGGCGGCACCTGCCCACGCCAGTTCGAGGATCACGTTATTCGTCACCTCTGGGAGCTCGATGGCGAAGATGTCAAAGCCCCCCATGCAGACACCTGCGGATACCGGTGTATCGGCGGCCAGTGCCGTGGCACTCGTACGAGAGTTATCTGCGTCGTTGTCGACGCACGGGTCACCTGCCGTGACGCAAACCAGCTGCGGGCCGCCCCCATAGACCTCTGTGCCGCAGGTCTGTGGTGCTGCACAGTCGGCGTCGGTGCGACAGGCGTCTTGCACCTCGGCAGCCACGGCATAATCGACCTCAACATCGGTCCCACTCCCGAAATGTTCCAGGTAGATGTGCCAGGTGCCAGCCGCCGCGCCCACCGGGATGGTGTATGCCGCGGGCTCGTCGGCGGTGTCGACGAGAAAGAGATCGACCAATGTGCCGCTCGGATCAGCGATGATGGCGATGAGGGCATCGGTCTCACTCACGTTTGCGCTCGTGACCTCGAGCAATACCTGCTGAGGCAACGCCTTCTCGACCGCGAAGACGTCGATGTCTCCGGAGCAGCTCTTGCCAGAGGCAGTGGCCTCTAGAGGCACCGCGTTTGCCGAGGAGTGCACGTCGCCCCCGGCTTCATCATCGGCGCCCGCTCCACACCCAGGGGAGGTCCACGTCGAACACTCCTGCACGGCTTGGCCGTACTCCACGTCGACGCCCACTCGACAAAAGTCCTCGACACCCCCGCAGTCCGCGTCGGCCTTGCACGATTGTCCGCGCGTCAGGGTGAGGGTGTAGCTGGCCTCAGGCCCGCCGTAGAGGGTCACAGCGACGTAGTAGGTGCCGGCTTCCTCTGTGACGAGGAGCGCACGCTCGGTACTGGACGCGGTAGCCCCCGCTACGAGCACGGGTCCCTCGACGATGCTGCCACTCCCATCGCTGCCCACCCCGGTCGGGGGACCGGAGAGCACGTAGAGGTCGATGTCGGCCTGCGAGCCCACGTCGCTGTCCGGAGCGATGCCCACAGTGTCGAGCCGAAGGCGCAAGATTTCCCCCGCAGCGGCCTCGACGGTGAAGACGTCGAGTTCCTCGAAGCCATCGCATGCGACGAGCTCTGCATCCGCCGCGATGTTGCTGAGCGCTACCGGCGCGTCGGCGCTCCCGGCGAGCGCATCGTCCTCTTCGCAAGCCGGCGCGCCCGCACAGACCCCACCGCTTCCGCACACGAGTGCGCCGCAGCACCCCTCGTCGGTGGAACAGCTGGCACCGATGAAGCCGCACTGGGGATCGTTAGGGTCGGTCTCACCGGGTGCCTCATCGCCGGCGTCAGCGGAAGAGTCGGTGGATGGCCCTCCCGCACAAGCGCTGAGACTGAGCAAAAGCAAGACACGGGGCAGCAAGGGAGGAGCCAGAGTGATTCTGGGCATGACAGTGTCCATGGAAGGGCCCAGGAGGGGCGTGGGTTTTGTGCGCGAGACCGGTAGCCCCCCATGTCCGGACCGTCTATGGAGGCTTTGGAGGCGGCGTGGCGAGCGGAGAATCGCTCCCTGAAGATACGCTCGCTTCGTCGAGGAAGAGTGATGCCGAACGCATACATCAGCGGCACGGGCCTGTTCATGCCAGAGCGCGTGGTCACCAACGACGACCTGGCCAAGGATTACGGGATCGACACGACCCACGAATGGATTCTGCAACGCACGGGGATTGAGCAGCGGCGTTTCGCGGGCGAAGGAGTCGGTAGCTCCGACCTCGCGGTACCCGCCGCGAAGCAGGCCATCGAGCGGGCCGGGCTGGCGCCTGGCGACATCGACATGATCGTCTATTGCACCCTATCTCCGGAACATTGCTTTCCGGGGGGCGGCGTGTACTTCCAAGCCAAAATGGGGATGGAGGGAGTGCCTGCTCTCGACGTGCGAAACCAGTGTTCCGGTTTCCTTTACGGCCTCGCCACGGCGACGTCGATGATCAGGGCCGGTGCCTATAAGAACATCCTCGTCATCGGCACCGAAGTGCACTCTGCGGGGCTCGACCTGTCGACCCGCGGCCGCACCGTGGCGTGCCTCTTCGGCGACGGCGCTGGTGCCGCGGTGGTCAGTGCCACCGATGACGATCGTGGCATCAAGTGGTGGAACCTCGGTGCGGACGGGCGGCACGCCGACGCGCTGACCTGCAAGCTCTGGGACGTGCGCAAGCGCCCCTATATCCCCTTCGATGACGAGGGGGTGGGTCACATTCCCCTCGATCGGATGTGGCCTTACATGGATGGCAAGACCGTGTTCAAGAACGCGGTCGAGAAGATGATCACGTCGGTGGTCGGCATGTGTTGGGAGAACAAGCTCGAGGTGGCCGATATCGACCTCTTTTTCTTCCACCAGGCGAACCTGCGCATCAACCAATTCGTCATGGAGCAGCTGAAGATTCCCGAGGAGAAGGCCCCCTCCAACATCCAGCGCTACGGCAACACCACCGCCGCCACCATCCCTACCCTTCTCGCCGAGGCAGAGGCGTCGGGCCGCCTGCAGCCGGGGATGAAGGTGGCGATGGTCGCCTTCGGATCAGGGTTCACCTGGGGTTCCACCTACGCAATCTGGTGAGACCTCGCACGAAGAGCACTGCGGTAGAGAGGCCCAACCATGGCGACGATTCTCCTCGCTGAAGACGACGATGCCTTGCGAAAGCTGGCGACCACCGTTCTGAAACACGCAGGACACGTCGTGCTCCCGGCGGCGAATGGACAAGAGGCACTGGAGCTCATCGAGGCGCGGGCCGAGCTCCCCGATGCCGTCATCACCGACATCATGATGCCGCAGGTCGACGGCTGGGAGTTCGTGCGAGCGCTGCGTGCGAATGAGCGCACTGCGCTGGTGCCTGTGCTCTTTCTCACCCAGATGAATTCCTACGAGGACCACGTCAAAGGTTTCCGTGCGGGGGCCGATGACTACCTGACCAAACCCTACACCCCTCGGGAGCTGGTTTCGCGGGTAGAGCGGCTCCTTCACCCCGACGAGCTCTTCAAGCAAGTGGAGGGTGTCACCACACCCGGCAGCGACGTGTCGGGCAAGCTCGACCGTATCGGCGTGCCGGCCATCCTTATCCTTCTCGACAGCGAGAAGAAGACCGGTGTGCTCACCCTTGAGTCACCCGGCGGTCGTGTGCACCTCTGGCTCCTCGATGGCACGATCTTTCGGGCCCAGCGCGCTGGGGACCCTGCCCAGGGGGGAGAAGACGTCGTCTTCAGTGTGTTGCCATGGCGCGACGGCTCCTTCGACTTCCTCGAATGTCCGGTGGAGGGCGAACGCAACGTGGAACGCTCGCTCAACTTCTTGCTGATGGAAGCTGCGCGTCGAGAGGACGAAGCGAAGGTCTCCTGACGCGGCGCGGAGAGGTCTGCTCGTCAGGGGGACACGTCGACCTCGAGGGCATGGCGCTGCCCTGCAGCGACATCGACCTTGGAGAGGACGTATGCCCCCGCAGCGAAGAGCACGAGGAGGGAGAGGAGCCCATAGCGGGTTTCTCCGGTGAGTTTGCTCACGACACCGACGAGGAGCGGTCCGAGCACCGCGGCGAACTTACCGAGCATGTTGTAGAATCCGAAGAACTCGCCGCTCCTCGACGCTGGGATGAGGCGGGTGTAGAGCGAACGGCTCAGGGCTTGGATTCCTCCCTGCACGAGCCCTACGGCAATGGCGAGCCCCCAGAACTGAGACTCACTCTCGAGGAAGTATCCGAAAGTGCAGATGCCCAGGTAGGCGAGAATGGCGACGTACACGCCTGTCTTCGGCCCGAGGCGCTGCCCCACCTTGCCGAAGACAAGGGCTGCAGGAAACCCCACGAGCTGTGTGACGACGAAGGCCTGCAATAGCGCGGCCTCGGAGAATCCAAGGGAGAGCCCGTAATCGGTCGCCATCAGGATCACCGTGTCGACGCCATCGATGTAGAGCCAATAGGCGAGCAGAAAGAGTGCCGTGTGTCGCAGCTTCCGCACCTCGTGAAAGGTGCGCGAGAGTTCTGCGAGGCCCGACCTCAGGCCGAGGCCCTTGATGCCGCCTTGCTCAGACGGCTCGTCGACGAAGAGCAGCAGCGGTAGCGCAAAGAGCCCCCACCACAAGGCCACCGAGGCGATGCAGGCGCGCGTCGCGTCCCCTTTGCCTACAAAACCAAAGGTCTCGTAGTCGTTGATGATGGCGGCATGAAGAATGAGCAAGAGCCCGCCCCCCAGGTACCCAACGCCGTAGCCGAGCCCGGAGACGAAGTCGACACGACGCTCGCTGGCCACCACAGGTAGCAACGCGTCGTAGAAGACATTGCCGCCCATGAAGCCGATCATGGAAAGCACGTAGCAGGCCGCTGCCATCCCCCAGGCGCCCTCTTCGACGAGGTAGAGTGCCGCGGTGGCGGTGACGCCTATGGCGAGAAAGAATGCCAGAAAGCGTTTTCGTGCGCTGCCCCTGTCGGCGAGCGCCCCGAGCAGTGGCGCGAGCATCGCGACAGCAAGCCCGGCGGCGCTCGACGACACACCGAGCCGAAAGGTGCTTTCGGCTGCCGGCACTTCGGGTCCGTTCCAGTAGAGCTTGAACAAGATGGGGAAGAGCGTCGCCATCACACTCGTGGCGTACGCTGAATTCGCAAAGTCGTAGCACGACCAAGCGGCGATACCGCGCCAAGTGTCCTGCGAGGGTTTTGTCATCGTGGCGCCGCTCCTGCGGGCCGCGTCACCGACATGAAGTACGACCTGCGCGAAGGACGCTACGCCGAAGTCCTCTTCCCAGGCCACCGACAACGCAGCTCCGTGACGAGTGCGGTTCCCGTCACGGAGCTGGTCCTTGTCCCACACACCTCATGGGCGCAAAGTCCGCCCTCCCCTGCGTTCAGGCACGCTTCCCTCGACGAGAGGGACCTCCGTGCTCGTCCTCATGGTGATCGTCACCGCGAGGTGCACCGACGCGCCGGTCGTCCCTGTGGCACCCGCCTTCATGGATGTGGTCAGGTCCGTCATACGAGACGAGGGGCACCGGCTCCGCGCGATGCCCGCGCTGAGGGTGTGGGCCACGCCGGGTGATGTGGCGGTAGCTCGCGACGAGGCGCGGCGATGGGGGCAACGAGAAGGCGATGAAAGCATCGGTCGCCAGCTGGGTTCGCCCGGTGAACGACACGTAGTCGTTGTAGACGGTGCCATGGGCACGGTGGGTGTACCGACGAGCCAGGTTCATATGAAAGGTAGACGGGGCGCCGTCGGGTCCCTGATGCAAGAGCTCAAGGGTGCCGTCTGGATAGACCGCGGTCACCACCGCTACCTCGAGCGCGCTGCCGCGCCTGTCGTCCCGAAAATAGGCGAAGCTGCCGACCCGAGGGGTGGCGGTGTGACGCAGCAGTCGACGACCACGCAGCGCATCGGTGTAGACCTGCTCCCCGTCGACCCCGGTGCGCTGCATGCGCTCGTACAGGCCGATACGCGAAGCTTGGTAAGACACCTCCGCGCGAGATGCATGGTCAGAACGATGAGCCGCGGCCGGAAGCGAGACGGCGACGGCAGAGAACAGCATCACAGAGGACAGCAAGCGGCGCATGATGGCTCCTTGTCGAGGGCCCCAAACGGGACACGAAGGAGACGGTGGGGGCAGGGCAAACATTCACGGGCATGACAGGAGGAGCGCGTTCGCTTTTGGACAGACCGAGGACACGCGCCGGGTGGAACCGGGGAGTGGGCTATTGCGTCGCCGCGCCGCAACGGAGAAGACCCGGGAATGACGTCGTTGCCGATCCTGGATGCTGATGCACCTGCACAGCCCGAGCGCCATCGCCCATGGCTCCGCGTGCGAGCCCCGACCGGAGAACGCTACCGAGCGCTCAAGCAGCTCCTCGAAGAGCGTCGTTTGCACACGGTGTGCTCCTCTGCGGCCTGTCCTAACGTCGGGGAATGCTGGAATGCCGGCACCGCGACCTTCATGATCCTCGGAAACCTCTGCACGCGGGCCTGTCGATTCTGCGATGTGAAGACATCAAACCGCCCCCTGCCTGTTGACCTCGGCGAGCCAGAGCGCCTGGCAGATGCGGCGGCATTGATGGAGCTGCGCCACGTGGTCATCACCAGTGTCGCGCGCGACGATCTCGAGGATGGTGGCGCACGGCATTTCGCTCGCTGCATCCGAGCCGTAAAGCAACGCATCCCAGGGTCGACCGTGGAGGTGCTGGTGCCTGACTTTCGTGGGGATCGCGAGAGCGTAGGGACGGTCCTCGACGCTGGTTGCGATGTGTTCAACCACAACCTCGAGACCGTGTCGCGACTCACGAGGCAAATCCGCAGCGGCGCCCAATATGGTCGCTCCCTCGCGGTCCTGCAGATGGCCAAGGAGATGAGGCCCGACGTGCTGACCAAAAGCGGCGTCATGCTCGGCCTCGGCGAGAGCGATGACGAGGTGCGGCAGGCCATCGCAGACCTGCGCGCCCACCGCACCGACATTCTGACCATCGGCCAGTACTTGCGCCCCTCGCCGGGGCACCATGAGGTGATGCGCTATGCGGAACCTCAGCTCTTCGACGAGCTTGGCGCCTATGCGCGCGAACTCGGCTTCCATCACGTCGAGAGCGGCCCCCTCGTGCGCTCAAGCTACCATGCCGAGCGGGGTGTCGAGGTGGAGCGATGAGCGAAGGCGCCACGTTGCAGCCCCACGGGATGGTGCGAGACGCCGACATCCGCGCCCTCGCGACCCGTCTCGGGGCGGAGGAGGCGGCGCCCCTCACCGAACTGCTGCCCTATCGCTCGATCCGCAGCTTCCACGTGGGTGGCTTTATTCTTCGGGTGGACATGGACCCTGACGGAGCGGGACTCTTGGCGGAAGCCGAGGCCCTGAGCGCCCTTACCAAGGTACTTCCTCAACCCATCTCCGCCTCGGTGGGCGCGAGCGGGCAGACGGAGCTGGGAGGCGAGTCTCGCCGATATCTGCTGTGTCCGTGGATCGAGGGTCGCGCGATGAAGCGTGACGACATCAGGACCCGTATTGGCGACGTGGGCCGGCTTTTTTCCGCCCTGCACTCCGCGCGCACCGTCGATCTTCGTGCCTCGTTCCCGCAGCAGCGACCCATGACGCTGCTCGAGGCCTTCTCGCAGACGCAGGAGCAATTGCGTCTGTGGATGTTGAGCCGCGAGGTGGATGGGCTCGGGCAAGACCTGCTCACCCTCACCCTCACCGACGTACAGCGTGCGATTCGCTCGTATGCGGGGGCCCTGGATCACGCATTCCTCACAGCGCGACGTCGCGTGGTGTGCCACGGTCGAGCAGCGCCCGACGCGCTCGTGCAGCTCTACCAACCCGAAGACGGGTACGGAATGCGCCTCGTGGGCTTCGATGCTGCCTACCTCGGCGATGCCGCGGAAGACCTAGCGGCCCTCTCGAACGCCTGCGAATTCGATGAGCAGGAAGAGAGCACCCTGCTGCATGCATACCTCAACGGTCTTGCCGAACACGGGCGACCCGACGGTCGCTTTCTGCCGCGGTACTTCGCGCGCAAAACAGTCGGCCTCCTAAGCGCCCCCATCGAGCGCCTCGACCGTTTGCGCCGCTTGAAGGCCGAGCGACGAGGCGTGTTCGCTGATCCGGTCGTGACACTCGAGGAAGAGATCGAGCGCTGCTCCGCAGAGCTCGCCCGGGGGCTCAACGGCCTTCGTCCCCTCCTCGGCGATGCGCGACCTATCAGCATTCCAGAGGTTCGCGCCATGGGGCGGCTCATCTCCTACGAAGAGCTCATCCTCGAAGGTCGGTCCTTGCGCGTCGCGCTGACGGGGCTGCCCTATTGTGGCAAGACTCAGGTTGGCTCCACCCTCGCCCAGCGACTGCAACACTCCTACGTCAACACCGCGGCCCTTGGGCGCACGCTCGCCCGGCAGGAGCGCCTGCGCGCTGAGCGGGGAGAGACGCCTCTGAGCCCCACCGCCCTGGTGCGGACGGTGTTCGACGCGGGCCTCGTGATGCGCCCCGCGGCGTCGGCCCCCTATTACATCGTCGAGATCGAGGGGAAGGACGTCACTGCCGAGCTGCACACCGGGCGTGATCAGGTGCGCGGGGCTGCTCTGCTCGACGAAGAGTCGGTGCGCGGCGCGCTGCGCGACGAGTTCACGCGCAACCTCGCACTCGCGGGTGTCGTCGTCGAAGGACACTTCGCGGATGTGCTGCTCAGCGGTCGTATCCGCCACTTCCACCTGACCTGCGACGACGCCGTGCGACGAGCGAGGTTGATGGGGCATCGGGGCAGCGCCGATGAGGAAGAGGCCGCGGAGCTGCTCAAGCGCCTCGATGACGCCTCTCCCCCTTCGATCTTCGACGCCATCCGCATCGATCTCGGGCGACGCACGGCAGCGGCAGGTGCACTCGAGATCCTTTGGCACTTGCTGCCGGAGAACAGACGTCCCGTCGATCTGTCGGGCCGTCCTCTCCTATACCGCAGCTAGGGGTTTTGTCGGCGCGGGAGCTCGCCCCGTCATAGCAACGCAGGGTCATCTATGTCTGAGATACCGTCGGTCCCAAGTGTGTCGTTCGAGGAGGAGTTTGCTCCTTTGGGCCCCGGCGAACTGCTCGGCTTCGCGGTGCCGCAGGGGCGAGCCGTCACCCTGCGGTTCCCGAGTGCCTTCGAATTGTTCCTCACCCTCGACGATCGCCGGGTAACCGACCACGATGATGCGAGCGAACGGCAACTCATGTTGTGGGCCCATCGTCGGCTGCCTCTTCTATACCGTGCGCTCGGAGAGACCTTGGGCCTGCGGGCGGTGTTGACCCCAGAAGATGTGGTCGTCGTCGACGTCGTCGTACTCGCGAACGGGGAGAGCTACGACCATATGCGTGTGCGGAGTCTCTTGTCCGGTGTCGACGTCGCCCTCACGCCTGTCGCGACCCTCGGCAGCGACCTCGAGCTCGATGCCCTGCACGAGAGGCTCCGCTCTCTCTACGTCACGGGCACCGTCGTCGAGGTTCGGCGCGAGGGGAACGGGCAGGTGCTTTCCCGACGTCGCCTCCGCGTAGCCCGCTGACGGGACACCAGTTCGGCGCAAGGGAGGGCTACTCCCCACAAGAGCTGTACACGACGTCGCCGAGGCCCTCGAGGGAGCACCGCTCACACGCATCGCCGTTCGCGGTGACGTCCGCTTCGCACAGCGGCGTCGCGGGGGCGCTGCCCAGCGCGCATGCCTCGTAGGCGAGGCTTCCCTGTACATCACAGCGTGTGCAGAGGCGCGGCAGGTCGGTGGTCTCATCGTCGTAGTCGGCCTCGACGCCGCAGAAGAAGTCGCCGCCAGCAACGCAGCGAGTCTCCTCGTCGTTTGCCGCTTCATTCGAAGGGCACGTGCGGCACAGGTTGCCCTGTGGATCGTAGCTCGTGTCGCATGAGGAAGGCGTCACGGCGTCATCGAGGGAACGGCAACGGGTAGACAGTTCCCGGCCGTCTCTCCCGATACAGACGCGGCACTCTTGCGCCGCGAACGACAAGAGTTCGCATCGCTCGCCTTCGTCTGCGCGGGCAGCATCGTCTCGCGTAGGCCCCTCGGAGGGGACCGGGTCGAGGTCTGACCCCACAGCCCCCTCGACAGCGTCATTCCCGGCAGCGTCTTCCCCCGCGTTGAGCAGTGGGCTCTCTGTGAGGGTGCACGCGTGCTGAAGCAGCGCCCCAGCGCTATCGTAGCAGTCGACGCAGCGGCCATCGTCGTCGCCGTAGGCCATGCAGTAGGACGGGTCGAGGTCGGGTGTAGCGCAAGCTCGTGTGACAACAGCGTCGTTGTCATCGCGGCACTCTTCGCAGCTGTGGCCGTCGATGAAGACTTCATTGCAGCGAAGGGCTCCGAGACCACAGGTCTCCTGCACCACAGTACCGTTCTGGTCGCGGCATACCTCGCAGGTTTGTGGGCGCTCTCCGTCGTAGGTGACCTGATCGCACAAAAGGCCGACGTCGTCGGTGAGCGCAATGCAATCGTCGTAGAGGACTTCGCCTCCTGCGGTGACACATCGCTGGCACACTTCGCCAAGCTCGAGTTCGAAACACGAGGCGATCTGCTGCGGCCCACACACCTCCACGCTCCCGCCGACGTCTGTGCAGCTGGCGCAGCGTTCGCCATCGATGAAAGCAATGGCCTCGATGGGGCACGACGCGGTCCCGCCGGTGGCGCCGGCTTGATCGGCTGCCCCACCGCGGGTTGCCTCCGGCGGAGCCGCGCTGGCCGCGTCCTCGAAAGCCTCGCCGGCGAGACTGTCACTGGCGGCGTAGGTAGAGCAGGCTCCTACGGCGAGAGCGGCGAGCAGGAAGAGGACTGGCCGGCAGATCTGCGACATGGCCTGCGAAGATTACACACTCCGTGCCGCACGCGCGGCCCCCAGACTACGGGAAGCGAGGCGGGTACCGGTGGGGAAAATCCGTGGAACTGCTGCCCCGAGGCAGCAGCGTCGAGAGGGTTCCTCATCAGGGGGGCGTCACGAGGTAACCAAGGGCTACCCGGACTTGGCAGTAGCGCGTCTGGATTCGGGTGGTACAAAGCCGGGGGTGTAGGTCAGAGCCTACCCGCACCGACCCTTTCGCTCGGCGCCTCAGGCAGCTGGGCACAAGAGGACTCCCGATGAAGAAGACCCTGCTGTTCGCCTCCTGCGCCCTCTTCGCTCTGCCCGTCGCTGCTCAGCAGGCGGGGGATAGCTGCACGCCGCCCGCCAGCGAGGGCGCCGCCGGCGACACGACCGTTTGCAGCGGCGACACCGTCCTTTTCTGCGGGGCCGAAACGCAGGGTGGCCCGACGGTTTGGAACCCGTTCGCGTGCACTGACATCGCCGCGGGCGCAACCTGTGAGGCGGGATTGGCGGAGTTTGGGGACTGGTGCGTCGTGCCCGACGGAGCCGCTTGTTTGGTGTCCGACGGCCAGGGCGGCAGCCTCGCCTTCCCTTGCTCTGCGAGCGGCTCAGGCTGCAAATACGGTGAGACCACCGGGCAATACGCCTGCACCGCGGGCGCTCCTACTTGCACTCCCAGCGAGAGTTTCCAGCCTACCTGCGTGAACAACAACGCGGTCTACGGCTGCTTCCCCACCGGCGAGGCGGTCTACGATGATTGCACTGCAGTCGGCGGCACCTGCTCGAATGGCGACACCTGCGCGAACGTGCAGAGCGGTGGCACCTGTGACGACATCTACTGGACCTGCGCCAGCGGCCTCACCTGCACGGGTCTGTCCGATACCTCCTTCGGCACTTGCCAAGCGGGCGGCGGCACGGGCGGCACGGGCGGCACGGGCGGCACGGGCGGCACGGGCGGCACCGGCGGCACCGGCGGCACTGGCACCACGACGGGGGACGAGGACGCCACCCCGAGCCGTGACGACGAGGAAGAAGAGGCTCCCGTGGAGAGCACCGGCTGCGCAGCCGTCTCGGGCACCGGTGCTGTTCCAGCGTTTGCGCTCCTCGGCGTGCTCGGCCTCGTGGCTCGCCGCCGTCGTCGCTGAGCGGTGACGCGAGAGCACTAGGCAGTGGGGCTCCCCTCGGGGAGCCCTTTGCTTTTGGCTCGCCAGCATCGCTTTCTTTGCAGCGGGAGAATCTACCAGGCTCCCTTCATTTTCTGCTCGCGCTTTGGCAGGGCTACCCGATGACTGTTTGGTGGATGTCTCTTCTCTCGCTGTCTCTCTTCACGGCGTCGTTTGCTGGCGCGCAGAACGCCGACGCCGGTTTCGACGATGAGGACGGTGGCGTCGTCGACGAGGGAGACGCGGGCGCTCTTGACTGCACTCCCCGCTGTGATGGAGAGGTGCTCGTGTTCTGCGACGAGGGTGCCAGAGACCCCGTGGTCGCCGTCGACTGTAGCGCCCAGGGCGCTACCTGCGGCCTGCTGTCAGAGAGTTGGGGCTTCGATTGTCTTTTGCCCCTGGGCGCTGTGTGCGAGCCAGGCTACGCCGAGGGCCTGTCTCGCTGCGAGGGTTCTGCAGCCGCAGCGCTGTGCTGCGTCGAGGGAGTGTGCGCGGCCCCCGGCGAGGAGACGGATTGCCGTGCGTTCGTGCCAGGTGCACCCACGAGGCCCGCCGGGACAAGCGCAGCCATAGAAGAGGAGGGCTCGTCGAGCTGCCTCGGCTGCACAGGCTTCCCGGGCCTCGGGTTGTTGCCTCTCGGCGTCGGGCTCGGCCTGCGACGACGACGGAGCGCCCGGCGATGAGCGAAGCGCCCCGAGTCCGTGACGCAGCAGAGGCCGCGGCCCGGCTCTTCGTCGAGAAGCCGGGGGCGAGCATCGTGATGAGCTTTCGCGCGGCCTTCGCCGGCATCGCGCGGTGCGTGGCGTCGCAGCGCAACATGAAGCTCCATCTGCTGAGTGGTCAGATGGTGATGATCGTCGGCATGGCGTTGCCCCTCGATCTTTCTACGCGGGTGGCGCTCCTCTTCGCGGTCGCGGTGGTGTTCTTCGCTGAGATCCTCAACACGGGCCTCGAAGCCCTCGTCGATCTCTACATCGGCGAGTTTCACCGCCTCGCCATGCTCGCGAAAGACGCCGCCGCCGCCGGTGTGCTCGTGCTCGCCGTCGCCACCGTGCTCATCCTCGGGGAGATCTTGTGGCAACGCTGGGACCTCGTCACTGACAACGTCGATGCGGTGCTGCATTCGGTCCTCTACGGCGTGCCCTTCGTGGGCATCGAGGCCCTCGGCTTGTTCGTGCTGCGACGGGGACCGCTGGCCTTGCTCCGCATCGCGGTGAGCGGTGGCCTGCTGTTGCCGCTGCTCGTGCGCTCGGAAGATCCCATCTACGGTGCGGTCTCTGTGTTGCTCGTCATCGTCGCGGCCATCTCGCGCCACTCTTTCCCGGGACGCATGGGCAGGGGAGCCCCTCCACGAAAGGCGACGACATGACCCGCCTCGCCTCGAGCGGTCGCGCGACAACGTCAACGACGACGACGCTTACCAAGACGACGCGGCCTCTCGCCGGGGTGCAGACCGAGCGCCTAGCGGGCACGGCGTCGCTGACCATCGACGTCGACTCTCTCCGCTGCTACCGCGAGGTCCACGGTCTTCCCCGCCGCGATGACGATGGGAACGATCCGGTCTTCACCCGGGCGCTGCCCCGCTTCCTCGACGTGATGGCGAAGCTCGGGCGCCGCGCAACCCTCTTCGTCGTCGGACGCGACCTGAGGACGCCTGCGGCGGCGGAGGTCATTCGGGCCGCGGCCGAGGCAGGCCACGAGATCGCGAGCCACAGCCACGCTCACGACTACCGGCTGAGCCGCCTCCCGCCGGTGCGCATCGCCCTCGACCTCGAGGCTGCGGAAGAGGCCATTTGGCAGGTGACGGGACAGCGGCCGGTGGGGTTTCGCGCCCCAGGCTACAACCAAAGCGAGGCACTCTTCGACGCCATCGAGGAGCGCGGCTACCACTACGACTCTAGCTTCTTGCCGACGCCAGCCTACTTCGCCGCGCGCGCTCTGGCCATTGGCCTCTATCGCGTGCGGCTGCGTCACACCCGTTCTCTCGTCGGAGATCCACGAGAGTTCAGCGCGCCGCGCGGGCCCTTCATCCCCGCGGTGGGGGCACGCCACCGACCCGCCGAGCGCGGGGAACGGCAGCGCAGCTTCCTCGAGATCCCCATGGGGGTGGCTTCTGCCGCCCGTCTCCCCTGGATCGGCACCACCATCGCCCTCGCCGCCGACGTCCTCGGTACGACCCTCACCCGGGCTGCGCTGCTCGACGAGGATACCCCGGCGGTACTCGAGCTGCATGCCATGGACTTCCTCGGTGACGACGACGATGGCGTCGAGCCGGCGCTCAGAAGCGCACAGCCCGACCTCAAGGTGCCCCTCGCCGCCAAGCTGCGACGACTCGAACGCACCATGGCGCGCGTGTGCGCACAGCGCGACGTGCTGCCCCTGGCGGAGCTCGCGGCGCAAGGGCGCCCCGTCGAGCTACCGTTGCCGCACCGATTCGCGACGACGCCGCCTCTGCCCGCGACGGAGACGAACCGTCGCCACGCTGTGTCGGAAAGCGAAACGGCGTAGATGACGGGCGTTCTCGGTTGGGTAAGCGCGTGCGCGGATTACCGGAATTCGAAGCCGAGGCTCGTCGAGAAGGTGTGCAGCCAGTTGTCGGCGTAGCCGTCGCCGTCCACCTCGTCGCCGCCGATCTCCGTGCCCTCTGACCCGCCACCGATGTAGCGCAGGTTGAGATACGCGTTGGCGAAGCCGGTGACCGGAATGCCGACACGAAGTGACGCATCGCAGACGGCGCCTTGCACCGAGCTTTCGAGGTCCCCGTTTGCGATGGGGATGTTCGCATAGAAGCCATCGATCTCAGCGCCGAGGAACGCGGCGTTGTCGAAGGTGTAGCGCCATCGTGCCTTCAGGATGGGGACGGGCCCGACGTTGCGGCTCGAGACGAAGGTGCTGCCGTCGCCGCCGGTGAAGTCGATGATCGCGTTGCGCAGCTGCAGCGACACACCGAGAGAGAGTTCTTGTTCCGGCGCGTCGAAGAAATCGTAGAGGTACGACGCGCGCACGAAGTCGAAGCCGTACTTCAGGCGCATCCTCGTCCCCTCGGGGAAGACGGTGTCGTAAAGGCGAACTTCGCGGCTCGTCGTCACGGTCGTCTCGAGGGTGAGCGGCTGGTACAAGAAGACGATGTGGTGGTGGTCGGCGATGCTCGCCTCCGCGGCGAGGCGCGCGAAGGGGAAGAGGCTGTCTTGGCCTCCCTCGGCGACGTAGTCGAGCTTTGTGCCTTGTGTGCCAAACTGCAGGGTGTGGGAGGCTACGGCCAACACGCCGAGTTCCGCCTGGGCGGCGAAGCGAAAGGGACCTCGCCCATCGTGCAGGCGCACGTCGACCAACGACGAAGTTGCGGGGAGGTCGGAGTCGTTGGCTTCGTCGGCGACGACAGAGGCGTTCACGGTCGCAGCAGGCGCCCGAGACGACAGTTCGTTCCCCTCAGTGTTCGTGGGTCCCGAAGCGTCTATCCCCG
>JBMTAX010000003.1:0-26045 GCA_049429145.1 Myxococcota bacterium | reverse complement strand
GGGTACACGGGGACACAGGCGCGGGCGACCTACACCTGCGTCGGAAACGCGGTGAACCTCGCAGCAAGACTCGAATCGTACACCAAGGAAGCGGGGCGGGCTGTGCTCCTTGACGAAGAGACAGTGCGCGCCATGGGCGGAGAGGTTCCCGACCGGAGCCAGCCTGAAGGTGACGTTACGACCGCCGTGATTGCTTTACCTACAGGCCAGCATTGCGAAGCGCTCGGGCCCGTGCTGCTGAAGGGCAAAGCGAACCCCGTGTATGCCTATGCGCTCCGCTCGGCTCGCTCCGCGTGAGGGCAGAGCCCTCGGTGCCTATCGACAGGTAGGCGTCCGCAGTGGACGTGTCTTACGCCTCGGCCTGCACCAAGAGTCCTGCGAGCGTGCAGATGCCAGTACTGGCGACGACGTCGAGGGTATCATGTGACGGCGCGTCGGATGAACCGGAAGGTACTGCCAGCCGTACTGTTGGGTGCGTTCGCCTGTGGCCAAACCCGCGGCGCCCCTTTGGAGAGCAAGACACCGGGCCGCCGACGTTAGCCAAAAAACGAGACGCCGCTCGGGCCAGAGGGCGACGTCAGCCCACCTCGGTCTCTCCCTCGGAGGGCGCTGCTGCGCGGCGACGCTGCAGCGCCCGCCCAAGAAGCTCGGCGCGGTCGCTGGCAGGCATCTCCTCCATGGGGCGGGTCATGCCCACGGCGGTCTTCGCGAAAGACGCTGCCTTCACGACGGAGGCGGCCTCGGCAGCGAGGGTACCCGCGGTGGGGTCCAGGGCTTGGCCAGCGGCCACCGCAGCCATGGTCACCCCAATGCCCTCGGCCATGGCGAGGGTTTTCACCGCCTGGGCGGCGTCACGACGCTCGTGAGAGCCTGTGGTCGCGTTCGAGACCCGTCGAGGCTGGTTGCCCGCCTCCGCTGCCTTCACCACCTGATCGTCGATGTGGCGGGCCTCTTGGGCAGCGAGAACATGGTCGTGACGCTGCCCGAGGCGGGGCATTGCGGCGAGGGTGCGGGTTTCGTCGGCCGCCTCGGGTGACTCGGCCGCGCCGCGGGAGGCGGCGGCGACGTGGGCGGGGGCGACGCGTCCGTGGAGGAACTGGGAACCACGGAGGCCCTGGTCCATCTGTGCGGCAGCGATCTCGTAGGCCTCGTCCAGCTTGGCAAAGCCAGCGCCGCCGGAGGGAAGCTGGTGCACGACTTGCGGCAGGAGGTCTTGCTCGTCATCGAAGCGCCGCAGCACCCGGTTGACGTCGAGCTGCTTCACCGGCTGCCAGTCTTGATCGTGCCAGAGGTGGCTCATGCCCGCCAAATGGGCCGAAGCTCCCCCTGAAGGTCCGCCGACGCGCATAAGAGCTCCTTCGTCACAGAGTCTTTGGGAGTATCGCATTCTCACCCACATTGGGTGCGGCTTGCCTCGATCTGTGCCAGCCCCCCCCTTCCTTTCCGTGCAACTCCGGGCGCTTTTGCGCCATCAGATCCGCCTTGAGCCCCCCACAGAAGGCGCATACCAGGGACCTCTGCATGCAGGTGCAGCCCTGCCACGGAAGGCCTTTTGGGTGTTCCTCGCGCCATCGGCGTCTTCGATGCGGGAGTGGGCGGGCTGACCGTCCTCCGGGCGCTGCTCGAAAGCTTGCCGGAAGAGCCCACCGTGTACCTCGGCGATACGGCGCGGGTGCCCTACGGCACGCGCAGCCCTGACGTCGTGGTGCGCTACGCCATCAACAACGCGCGCACCCTCCTCGAGCAGGCGCCGCTAAAGGCGCTCGTCGTCGCCTGCAACACCGCGTCGGCCGTGGCCCTCGGCCCCCTCGCCGAGGCCTTGCCCATCCCCGTCGTCGGGGTCATCGAGGCGGGCGCCCGCGCCGCCACCGCCGCCTGCCCAAACCCAGGGGGCGTTCTCGTCCTCGGCACCGCAGGCACGGTGCGCTCGGGGGCCTACCCCGCGGCACTGCGGCGAGCGGGGTTTTCCGGACCCGTCTACGTACGCGCCTGCCCGCTTCTCGTCCCCCTCGTGGAGGAGGGCTGGCTCGAGGGCGACATCACCGATCTCGTGGTGGAGCGTTACCTGCGTGACCTGGAGGACGATGTCGCGACGGTGGTGCTCGGCTGCACGCACTATCCGCTCCTGCGACGGGTCATCGCCGATGCCATCGCACGTCGCTGCGGCCACGAGGTGCCCGTGGTCGACGGCGGGGTCGCCACCGCCGAGGAGCTGCGCGCCCTCCTCCTTCACCGCGATGCCCTCGTGCCCAAAAGTGCGCCCCCTCCCTCGCATCGCGTCCTCGTCACCGATGCCCCCGAGCAGATGGCCGCCCTCGCCCCCCGTTTCCTCGGCCGCTCCTTGGCGGCCACCGAGGTGGAGCTCGTCGACGTGGTGATGAGCGCGTGACGAGGCTGCCGGTCATCGAGCCCCTCTGCCAGCACTCCCAGGGGAGCTGTGGCGCGTGCTGCGGCATCTACAACTTCACAGACCGCAGCGCCGATGCCACCGCGGCCCGCTTGCGTCGACGCACCCAAAAGGTGCGCGAAGCATGGCCCGAGGAAAGCGCGTTGGCGGCAGTGCGCGACCAGCTCCTCGACGAAGAGCGACCACAGATCCTCTATGCCACCGTCAAGGTATGCCCCTTCGCGGGCTTCGTCGACGACGACAGAGTTGGCTGTCTGCTCCACCCCACGCTTCACCCCACGGGAGAAGACTTGCGCCACCTCGCGGTCTACCCCCGAGAGGTCTGCCGCGACCATTTCTGTGCCCCCCACGAGTGGCTTCGCCCCATCGAGAGGCGCCTCGCGCAGGCTGCCCAAGGGCCCGCCTATGGGCTCGTCGTCACCGATGCGGGGCTCGTGAAGGGGGTGCGCGCGCTCCTCGAGGAGACACTGCGACGGCCGCTGCAGCTGGCCGACATCGATCGCGCCAGCGCAGCCCTCGCCGCTCTCTGGCGCGACCTGATCGCGTGGCCACATCGCGATCCCGATCCCCGCCGCTTCGGGGGCTTCGTGGTGCAGGGCGACGACGCCGTAGAGCGCACCATCCCGAGCTGTCTCAGCGGCCTCGACGTCGGGGCCTCTCGTGCGGCCCAGGTCGTGCTCGACGGCCTCGGCACCCTCGCCCTCAACGAAGAGCGCGCGAAGCGGGCCTTGCAGGATCTGCGACGCCTCGTGCACGAGGCGGCCTGTGCCATCGATGAGACCCTCGGTGAGTTTGCCCCGCGGGATGGGTGAAGCCGCTGTCTCGTCGAGGAAAAGGGAGCGATCAGAGGATCGTCACTCTCCGTGTGCCGACGCAGAGGTACACGATGAGACCGCAGGCAGCAGAGGAGAGCGCCGTCGGAAACACGTCCGGAAGCCAAGGCGCGAAAAAGCTCTCCCAGCCCATGACGAGGTGAACGACCCATAAAGCGGTGCCGCTCGCCATGCACCACAGCGCGGCTCGCTCGTCACCGCGAGAAGAGACCAGACCGACGGTGAGGGGTACAAACAAGGAGACGAGGCCGAGCTCGTAGGCGCTCTCGAGCAACGAATACGCACTCTCCCCGAGGAAGGCGACCACGACGCTCGCCCCGGCGACGAAGAGAACGCTCGTACGCATGCGCCGCAAGGGATCGACGTTCTCCCTTGATACCCGCGCCCAAAGGTTCTCGCTCAACACCGTCGCCGGCGAGAGGATGGCGCTGTCGATGGTGGACAGCACCGCCGAGACCAGGGCGAGCAAGAACACCACCGAGACCGCTGGGTGCAGGAACATGCGCGCGAGCAGCGGCAGTACACTCACGTGATGCGACGACGGGAAGAGCACGTCACCTGCCAGGGCCAGAAAGAGCGGCACGGCACCGAAAAGCAGGTACGCGGCTCCAGCGACGAGACATGCGAGCTGTGCGGTCTTTGGCGAGCGAGCCGCGAAGACCCGCTGCATCAAGTCTTGGCCCGGCAAGTTGCCCAGCGCACCTGCGGCGAAGGCGCCGAGCCAGAGGGGGAAGGCCCCTGGGGGTGCAATGGGAACAACGACCAGCTTCTCGTCGGGCACCGCAGCGAGGAAGCGTTCGAGGCTGCGGGTGACGTCGCCCTCGCCGAGCTCCACGAGGGTGACGACAGCGAGGACCACAAGGCCGAGGATGACGAGGGCAATCTGCAGCGCATCGGTCAGTGTCACGGACCACATACCGCCGGCGAGGGTGTAGCCCGTGCCGACCACCGCGACGAAGACGATGGCGTACGATAGCGGTATCCCGAAGAACAGCTCGAGCATGCCGCCGAGGGCCACGAGCTGCGCGGCGATCCACCCGAAGTAGCCGGGGATCATGAAGACGGCCGAAGTCATCTCGGCACGAGGACCGAAACGCCGTGCGAAGAAATCGGCGAGGGTGACAAGGCGCATGCGCCAAAGGGGGGCCGCAAAAAACGCCCCCGCGAGCAGGAGACACACCCCTGCGCCTAGGGGGTCGAGGGCGGCCTTGCGCAGGCCTTCTGTGCGCACCGCATCGGCAGCGGTCAGCAACGTTCCCGCACCGAACCACGTCGCCAATAATGTGGCCGAAGCGAGCGGCAACGATAGCCGTCGTCCCGCAACGACATAGTCGTCCACGTCGCGCACCCGCCCACGGGCGACGAGGCTGAGCAGAGCGATGAGGCAAAGGTAGATGGTGAGGGCGCCCCCAAACAGGAGGCTGTGGGAGGCGAAGGCGGATTCATCCATGAGGGGCACGGGATGTCACCGATGTGAGCCACCGCGAAAGGGGGCAAGACACTCGGCCGCGCAAGAATAGCCGCGACGGGCAGTGACATGTTCGGGCGGCTAACCTCCCTGACGGCCCGGGGAAAGCGCGAGCAAGCGGCGCTCCGTGAAGTCATCGAGGACGAAGGCCGGCCCTTCGCGGCCGAGGCCCGATTCTTTCGCGCCGCCATAGGGCATCGAATCGACGCGGAAAGTCGGCGCATCGTTGTGGATGAGCCCTCCGACCTCGAGGCCCTCGAAGGCGCGCCAGACGGTGGACAGTTGATCGGTGAAAAGACCCGCTTGCAAGCCGTAGCGGCTCTGGTTCACCCTCGCGATGGCGTCGTCGAGGCTTTCGTAGGTCGACACCGTGCAGACCGGGCCGAAGACCTCCTCGCAGCCGAGCGACGTCGACGGCGGAACTTCTTCGAGGACGCTCGGGAGCAATATGCGGCCGTCGCGTCTGCCGCGCAGTATCCTGCGAGCGCCCTGCTCTTCCGCCTCGTCGAGCCAACGCTCGACACGGTCAGCGGCCAGCGGATCGATGAGAGGCCCGTTCACCACCCGCGGGTCACGGGGGTCACCGCTGACGATGTGGGCGCCGATGGCATCGAGGAGCGCCTCGAGGAAGCGCGTCCTCACACGCGCGTGGACAAGCACGTGCTGCACCGCGATACAGACCTGCCCTGCGTAGCCGAAGGCGCCGAGGGCGATGCGATGCGCGGCGAAGGCCACGTCAGCGTCCTCATGAACGATGACGCTGGCATCACCCCCAAGCTCGAGGGCCACGTGCTTGTGTCCGGCACGGGCCCGCATGCCCCAGCCGACCTGCGCCGAGCCGGTGAAGCTCAGCACGCGCACACGGGGATCGGTGACGAGGACATCGGCTACCTCGGGGTCTGCAGGCAACACTTGCAACGCTTCCCGCGGAAGCTCGGTCTCCTGCACGAGGGCGGCGAGGTGGAGCGCGGTGAGCGGGGTCTTCGGCGCGGGCTTGACGATCACCGGACAGCCGTAGGCCAAGGCCGGCGCGACCTTGTGGGCGACGAGGTTCAGCGGAAAATTGAAGGGAGTGATCGCAGCTACGAGCCCTCGCGGGAACCGGCGCAGCACCCCAAAGCGCCCTGCGCCGTGAGGCTGCACATCGAGAGGAACGCTCTTCTCAGCGACCCGCACGCTCTCTTCCGCTGCGCAGGCGAACGTACTTGCGGCGCGCATCACCTCCGCCCTCGCGAGGGTGATGGGCTTGCCCGCCTCGCGACAGATAAGCTGCGCGAAGCGCTCTAGCTCCTCCTCGAGCCTCCTCGCCACCTGGAGCAGTGCCTGTCGACGTTGAAAGGCAGGTTGGTTCGCACAAGCGTGCTGCGCTGCACTGCCGGCCGCGAGGGCCTCCTCGACGTGCACGGCATGGGCAAACCACGCATGCCCAACGAGCTCATCCCCATAAGGGTCGCGCACGTCGCGAAGCTCCCCTTGCTCGAGCAAGCGACCTGCGACCACCAGCGGGCTTGTCTCCATGGTTCTCTCCTTCGTCGGGCGTTTCGTTCAGGGTGGGGTCGAGCCCGGGGCCTTTGGGTCTCCCCCTCCTTCCGGTGTACCGTCTTCACGTGGGAGGTCTTGGGGCGGCGCAGATAACGACGACGGTACAGAGGCACCAAGCGTGGTAACAGACCCCAGCGGATTCTCACGAGAGAAGGAAGGCGCGGAGGCATCCTTTGCGCGCCCGAGCAAACGGTCGCGGTAATGGGTTTTGTAGATCTCTCCCAAGGTGAGTGCCACCGCGATGACGAGAGGCCCGTAAAAGAGCCCCATCAGCCCGAAAGCCGTGATGCCTGCCACGACGCCGAAGAAGACCAATGTGCCGTGCAGTTGGTTCGTTCCGCTGCCCGCCATCAAGCGCGTCTTGACGATGTATTCCAAGATGACGACGTGGACGAGATTGAACAGCAAGAAACCGACCGCGACGCCGAGCTGTCCCTTCAAGAAAAGGTAGAGTGCTGCGGGTGCGAGCACGACGCTGGCGCCCACCATGGGCAAGAAGGCGAAGAAGGCGATCGCCGCGCCCCAGAGAAAGCCTGAGCCAATGCCGAAGAGATAAAAGCTGATACCGCCGAAGAGGCCCTGCAGCGCACTGGCGACCCCGTTCCCGAGAAAGACAGCGCGCGCGAGGGAACGAAACCGCGCAGCGACGAGCTCTTCCTCTTCGTCGGGGAGGGGCGAGAGATCGAGAACGTAGGCCTTCAGCCTCGGCCCCTCGACGAACAGCGAGAAGAGGAACACCAGCATCATCCCAAAGTGCAGCAACAAGGCGAGCAGGTTCGAGGCCACATCTCCGATCTGCTCATAGAGGAATACCCCGAGGGAGCGACCGAACGAGGCTGCGTACCCCGACAAAGTTCCTGGAGAGAGGTCGACGTGCAGACGCGCCGCCTGTTGCTGGAGCTGGCGGGCGAGCGCGCTCTCCCCCGACAGCAAGCCGCGCAACTCACCGAGCAGCGCCTCGTCGCTGCGGGTCTTCTCGTAGAGCGCGAACGCCTCGCTGGACATCGAGGTGATGACGACCGCCGCGGGTGCGACCACCACCACCAGCACGAGCAGTGTCGAGAGTGCCGCGGCCCAGGTCCGGTTGCCCTTCAGCGATGCGAGCAGGCGCTCGAAGGTCGACCAGAAGAGAGAAGCGAGCACGAGCGCGAGGACGAGCGGCGTCAAATAGGGGCTCGCCATGCGCCAAAAGAGCAAGAGCGCAAAGGCGAAGAGGACGAGGAAGAGCCCCATGACGAGCCGGTTCTCGCGCTGGCCGATGTCTTTCATCGGCGAAAGTGTAGTCCGAAGCCGGAAAGTCCGCGCGAGGTGAATCGTTTGTAGAACGGGAGACCACGAGACTGAGTCACGCCACGCGCCGATGGCCCCGCAACACATCGACCGCTGCGGTGATGCCGTCGACGCTGAGCTCGAACATGGGGAACACCCCGCGAATGAGGCGCGCGCTCGGCGCTTCCCAGAGTGGCGTTGGCTCCGGGTTCAGCCACACAGACCGTGGACAGCGACGACGAATGTGCTGAAGCCATTCGATCCCCGGCCGGGCGTTCTGCTCGTAGTACCAAATGGCGCCGCCCGCATGGGTCAGCTCATAGGGACTCATGTAGGCGTCCCCCACCATCACGACACACCAAGTGTCATCGAGATCACGCAGTACTGCTTCGGTGGACACGCCGCGGTGGTGCGCCATGTCCTCGTACAAGGTGTCGTAAGGGCAGTTGTGGAAGTAGAGCGCGCGGAAAGAGCGGAAGTGCGTTGCGCGATGAGCCGCGGAAAACAGCTGTTCCGAACGGGCCGCATGCGGATCCATGGAGCCGCCTACGTCGACAAGCAATAGCAAGCGGACCCGGTTGCTCCGCTGTCGCGCGAAGACGAGGTCGATCTCGCCGCCCTCGCGCGCCGTCTTGTCGATGCTCGCTTCCACATCGAGAGTCAGCGGCCCCTCACCACGCCCGAGACGGACAAGACGGCGCAAGGCGACGCCGACCTGACGGGTGTCGAGTACGCGATCATTACGAAGATTCTGATAACGTCGTCGTTCCGCCACCTGCACGGCGCTGCGCCCAGCACCTGTTCCCCCGACACGGATACCCGCCGGGTTACGCCCCCCGTGCCCGAAGGGTGAGGTACCACCGGTGCCAATAAAGTGACTCCCTCCGTCGTGTCGCTCTCGCTGCTCCCGCAGCCGTTCCTGGAAGCGGCGGGTGAGTTCATCGAGGTCGAGACGAGAGAGCGCAGCCTCCTCTTCGGGGGTGAGGACCGGCAGAGGCCTAGGGTCAGAGAGCCACTGCAAGAGGTCTTCATTGACCTCGAGACTTCCCTCTACGCCCTCGAAGTATTGCGCGAAGCAACGATCGAAGAGGTCATAGTGCGCCTCGCGCTTCACGAGCAATGCACGGGTGAGGTGATAGAAGCCCGCGACGCTCGCCCTGCCGTAACCACGGGACAACGCCTCGAGCAAGGTGAGCCACTCCGTCAGGCTGACGGAGAGCCCTTGCGCGCGGAGGTGATAGAGAAAACCGGAAAACAAAGCGCGTCGCCTCTCACTCAAGTTCGTCGTCGTCGAGCACGCAGCAGGTCGATATCCTGTTCTCGCTTGAGCAAGACCCCGAGGAAGGGGAGGTCTTGCTCGAGGCGCTCGGCGGGGATCCCGGCCTTGCGCAGGGCGGCGACCCAATCGAGGAGCTCGCTCGTCGAGGGCCGCTTGCGTACCTCGGGCAGGCTCCGCAACCAGTAAAAGCGTACGAGACATTGGCGGAGGAGGGTTTCCTCGAGCCCGGGGTGGTGCACCCGCACGATGTCCTCCATCAACTCCTCGTCGGGGAACGAGATCCAATGAAAGACGCAGCGACGCAGGAATGCGTCGGGCAGCTCTTTTTCGTTGTTGCTCGTAATGATCACCACAGGCCGTTGTGCCGCCGTGATCGTCTCGCCGGTTTCATCGACGAAGAAGCTCATTCGGTCGAGTTCGTGCAGGAGATCGTTCGGGAACTCGAGGTCGGCCTTGTCGATTTCATCGATGAGAAGCACCACGCGTTTCGTCGAGGAGAAGGCCTGGCCGAGGGGACCAAATCGGATGTAACGCGAAATGTCGCGGATGTCCTTGTCGCCAAAGCGCGCATCATTGAGGCGTGCCACCGTGTCGTAGACGTAGAGTCCCTCGCGGGCCTTGGTGGTGGACTTGATGTTCCACGTCAGCAATGGCGCGCTTTGCGAGGCTGCAATGGCCTCTGCGAGACGTGTCTTCCCCGTACCCGGCTCTCCCTTGATGAGGAGGGGGCGCTCGAGGCCGAGGGCGACGTTGACCGCATCCTCAAGCTCGGGAGAACTCAAATAGTGTTCTGTACCTTGGAAGCTGCTCATGGACATCCGATAGAGGCCCAGCGGGGGCTCGGCAAGGAAGTCTCGCCGCTGCAGTCACCCCTTGATCACGCAGAGCGGCTCGAGTCTCGCCACCCTGGTGGCGAGCCCTGCCCCATGGACCACATCGACGACATCGGCGACGTCTTTGTAGGCCTCGGGGACCTCCTCGAGAACCGCGCTGCGCGCGTCGGAACACAGGTAAATGCCCCGGTCCTTCAGCTCAGCGAAGATCTTCCTCCCTCGCGCGCGCTCCTTGGCTTGTCGTCGTGACATCTTGCGACCTGCGCCATGGCAGCAAGAACCAAAGGTCTCCGCCATGGCGCGCGGCTGACCTACGCAGACGTAGCTGTAGCGCCCCATGTCCCCCGGGATGAGCACGGGCTGCCCGACGTGACGGTAGGGGAGTGGAACATCGGGATGACCTCGAGGAAAGGCCCGGGTCGCTCCTTTGCGGTGCACACATAAGCGGCGTGTCTCGCCGTCGACCACATGGGTCTCGAACTTCGCGATGTTGTGGCACACATCGTAGACGAGCCGCAGCCCGAGCTCGCTCTCGTTGCGCTGGAGCGCAGTCGCCATTGTTTGCCTGACCGCGTGGGTCATCACTTGCCGGTTGGCGAAGGCATAGTTGATGGCGCACGCCATGGCGGCGAGATAGCGCTGCGCCTCGTCGCTGCCGAGCGGGGCTGCGCACAGCTGCCGGTCGGGGAGAGCGATACCGTACCGCTCCGACGCGCGCAGCATCTCCCGTAGGCTGTCGTCGCACACCTGGTACCCAAGACCGCGACTGCCCGAATGCAACATGACGGTGAGATTGCCTCGCGTAAGACCGAAAGCGCGGGCAGCCTCGTCATCGTACACCTGCGCCACGACACCGATTTCACAGAAATGATTGCCTGACCCGAGCGAGCCGAGCTGATCAAGACCGCGAGCGCGGGCGAGGGCCGACAACTGCTCGGGCCGTGCGCCTGGCATGTGTCCTCCTTCCTCGATGTACTCGAGGTCACTTGGGGGGCCATAGCCCTGGTCGACCGCCCATCGTGCGCCGAGCCGCAAGACTTGGTCGAGGTCATGAGGCCCCAGGCGATGATGGGCGGCACGCCCCACCCCCGAGGGGATGGCCTTGTGCAGCGCGAGGGCCAAAGCTTCGAGCTGGTCCCGAACCTCGTCGAGGGGAAGCTGGCTCGTCAGCAGTCTCACGCCGCAGTTGATGTCGTACCCGACACCCCCCGGTTAGATGACCCCTCGCTGCTCGTCGAAAGCAGCGACCCCACCGATCGGGAAGCCGTACCCCTGGTGCACGTCGGGCATGGCGATGGAGTGAGAGACGATGCCCGGTAGATGGGCAACGTTTTCGACTTGATCGAGCGACAGGTCACGGTCCAGGTCCCGCGCCATCGAGGCTGAGGCGTATACGAGACCGGGAACCTCCATGCCGCGACGACGAGGCAGCTCCCAGCGATAGTCGTCGATGCGATGCAGCCTCATGAGGATAGCGTAGGAACTCGCGCAGCGTCAGAACGGCATGGCCGGCTCGACGAGGTCAGCCGAGCGGACAATCGAACGTAAAGCGGGCTCCACCCTCGCTCTGCCAGCGCAGCTTGCCGCGCAATTGGCGGGCGAGGCTGTGCACCAGATGAAGACCAAGGCTGCGGCTCTGGCCGACGTCGAAATCGGCAGGCACGCCGGGACCAGGATCGCTGACGACGACCCGCAGACCCTCTGGGCTCTGTGTGATCTCGACCCGCACCTCCCCTTCGGCCCGAGGGTGCGGAAAGCCATACTTGAGCGCATTCGTAATGAGCTCATTGAGGATGAGCCCGAGGGGTACCGCAGACTCGAC
This sequence comes from Myxococcota bacterium, assembly GCA_049429145.1. GTDB lineage: Bacteria > Myxococcota > UBA727 > UBA727 > CAYLZW01 > JBMTAX01. The sequence continues at coordinate 14,592 of JBMTAX010000003.1, read as the reverse complement.
GGTCACCTCCACGGAGTCGGCCACCACCCGCAGGGTCGCGTGCGGGGCAAGCGCGCTGCGGATCGACTCCCCGAGCTGCTCGGCGTAGATGCGCAGATCAATGCGCGCGAGAGAATCATCGGCGTAGATCTGCTGGTGGATGAGCGCCATGGAGCGCACGCGGCGCGCGCTCTGCTCGAGGAGCTGCCTGGTCTCCTCGGTGGGCATCTGCTCCACCTGCATGCCGATCAAACTCGAGATGATCTGCAGGTTGTTTTTTACCCGATGATGCACCTCTTTGAGCAGGGTCTCCTTCTCGCGCAGAGACTCGGCGATGGCGGCTTCCATGCGGGTACGCGCCTCGAGGTCCCGCACGAGATCACGGTGCATGTTGGCGAGCTCGATATGGGTCTGCACCCGCGCCACGAGCTCGGCCCCATTCCAAGGTTTCGACAAGAAGTCGGAGGCGCCCGCCTCGAACCCGAGCAGTTTCCGCTCGATCTCTTCATGCCCCGTGACGAGCAACACGGGCAACTCGGTGCGACTTCGGGCCGCGCGCAAGGCGCGCAAAAATTCGATGCCGTCGATGTTGGGCATCTCGAGGTCGCAGATGACGCAATCGAACTGACCCTCTTGCAGCGCCCGCAGCGCCTCCCCGCCGTCCGCGGCCTCCACCACCTCCGGCGCGAACGCCGCAGACTCGAGGGTATCGCGCAGCATGTCGCGCACGATCTCGCTGTCATCGATGATCAGGACGCGGGGGACGGTCACGAGAGTTTCCTTGAGAGCGCCAGGGTCGACTCCTCGAGAATACACGAAACGGATCCGAACAGAGGGCCCGCAGCTCCCAGGATACCTCCAGGTCTCACAGACCGAAGCGGTAAACCAGCTGCCCCATGATCTCTCGCGTACGGCCTGGGTAAGGGGCATGTCCGCTGTCGTAGGCCTGAATCTGGCCGTATTGCACATTGAGAGCGTTGTAGACGCCCAGGGTCGCGTCGAGCCCGTCCAAGAAAACGTTCTCCTGGCGCAAGACCACGTTGAGCAACGCCACCGGTGGCGCACGCCCGACGCTGCCGTCCTCCGCCCCAAGCCAGCCGTAGCGCTCGCTCAAGATCACGGCGCTCGGGTTGAGACTGAGGGACGGGGTCAGCACAAAGCTTGTGTTCGCGGTGAACTTGTGGCCCGCGAGGCCCCGCAAGACGTCAGGCCGACCCGCGTCATACAGCGGCACCTCGTTCTTGCCCTCCGTCGACGCGTAGGAATACCCAAACGTCGCGTAGCCCCAGCTGTCGCGCAGGCGCAGCTCGAGCTCGGCGCCTCGTGAGCCGGTGCGCGGCGAGTTGAGATAGCTCTCGCTCTCCGTGGCATCGTCGTAGTTGTAGATGATGGGGTCTTGGATCTCGATGTCGAACACATTGGCGGAGAGATACAGATTGTCGAGCAGCTCGTAGCCGAGCTCGGCCTCGGCCACCTGGGTACGCTCGGGTTTGATGGCAGGGTTCAAATCGATGTTCGCGATGCCGGGGGCCTTGAACGCGCCGCTCACCAGCAGCTTCGCGTGGAGGCGGTCCATCACCTTCGTCATGGCGATGCGCGGGACGAAGCTCACCCCGTACTGGCTGTGGTACTCCACCCGGGCCCCAGCGGCGACGTTGACGAACTCAGTCTGGGCGAAGAGTTGGGCGAAGCTGGCGAGGTTCCAATAGTCGATGGTGCTCTGGCCGTTGACGAAGTAGTCGTTATCGCCCACCAGCTCGCCAGCGGCGTCCGTCACCTTGCTCGCGTGGTCGAGCCGCGCCTCGAAGCCGCTGACAAGGCTCACACGATCCATGACGTTGACCGAGGCGACAAGATTGCCGAGCATGCGGTCGACAGTCACTTGGTAGAATGTCGATTCATCCAGCATCTCGCCGAACACGCCGGTGATGGCCCAGGGCAACTGGCGCTTGGCGCTGAAGAGAGGCGTGAGCCGAATACCCGCAGCAGGCGTCCAGTCGTACTTCACCTGAGCGGCGTAGGTATAGAAGAGGTTGTTCATGGCCTCTGGCGCAGCCTCGTCATACTCGTCACGCTGTCGCGTGCGATAAAGGTCGACGAGCAGCCGTGTCTCCAGACCCTTGTACCGGATGACGGCGTTGGCGAAGGTGGGGCTTGCCTGCGCGTTGCTCCAGTCAAGGCGGTACTCGGTGCCATATCCGTCCTGGTACAGGCCGTCGCTACGAACCCCTTCTCCTCCGAAAACGTCTACGCTGACCTCGAGCCCCTCGAAGAGACCCTCGTACTCCTTCCCATAGGCGAGGCCACCGGTGGCGCGGGCGAAGCTCGTGTTCATGTGACCGTACTGCGCCATGAGCTCCGCCCCCTGCAGCTTGGCTCCGCGGGTGATGACGTTGATGACGCCGAGCTCGGCGAACCCGCCGTAGAGCGAAGAGCCTGGCCCGCGGATGATCTCGATGCGCTCAATGGTGTGCACCGGGAAATGATTGCCGAACTGGCTCGACAAATAGAGGGTCTCGTTGAGCTCGATTCCATCCCACAGGAGCAGCACTTTGCCCTCGTGGCCCCAGTTGCCTCTCACCGCGAGGCCGAGTGAACCCTGCACGTCCATCGCGAACTGCATCCCCGGCACGAGCTGCAGGACGTCGAGCAAGTCCCGAGCCCCCGAGCGCACGATTTCCTCGCGGGTGACGACAGTGACGATGCCCGGTGTTTCCCGCAGCGTCGTCGTTGTCTTTGACGCAACCTCGGTCTCGGAGTTCAGTAGATCCTCGAGGGACAGCTCGGCAATGTCATCGACGCGATCGAGGGATTGCGCGGAGGCGATGAGCGGAGTGGCCAGAAGGCCGACGCTGAGCAGTAGATTCTTGGGCCCCATGGCTCTCCTCGAAGGTGTCACGACCCTTGGGGGAGTACCACGGCCCATCCTGCCGAGCGAATTTCCACCGCCGCACGCGGGTGCGATGATGACGATGAGCTGAGGGCAGCCCTGCGTTACGGCATCGTCGACCCGTCGCAGATCGAGGCAGGGCACGCGTGCCAATTCCGACCTCCCCTCGCGAGCCGGTACGGTTGGAGCTTCGAGTGTTTTCGATTCCAGGTGGGGAGTGCGCGGTGGTCCGACGGTCTCTGATAGAGCTCCTGGTCGCGGCAGGCCTTGGCTCGCTCGAGCAATTCGAACAGGCGGCAACGCTCGAGGAGGGCCGCGAGGTGCTCACGCTGGCCTTTGGCCACGAGCGTCAGCTTGCAGAAGCACTTGCAGAGCGACAGCGACATCCGGTGGTGGTGCTCGGCGAGTCCACCCTTGACTTGCGCGTCCTCGGCTTCTTGCCCCAAAGCTATGCGCAGCAATACCGCATCGTCCCCATCGCCTTCGACGACACGACCCTCACGGTAGCCTGTGCCGACGTAGAACCCTCGCCTCTCACAGAGCAGCTCTCCTTCGCCAGCGGTCGACGCATCTTGGCCCTGCTCTGCGTCGACGTCGTGCTGGAGGAAAGCATCGCCGAGCTCTATGGTCGTGCCGAACGAGGCGAACAGATCCTCGCGGGTGCGAAGGCCCTCTTCCCAGAGCCCCATCTCGAGGTGGTCCGTCCGCTATCCATGCACGCCGCGCGTGGAGTGCCTTCGCAACCTGACGCCACCCGGCGATCGACGCTGGCGACCCCCGTTGACCAGCTGCGCACATCAACCGAGGGAACCGCCGTTGTCCCGCCCCCTCACGAGATTCCGAGGACCGGCGTCTACCCCCTGCCGAAGGTGCCCCTCCCATCGGAGAGAGCGCCGGACGAGACGTCAGAGGGAGGCCGGCCGACGGTGTTGGTGGTGGAAGACGACGATGCCATTCGCACTTTGCTCGTTCGCGCACTGCGACACGACGGCTACGACTTGCTGGAGGCGCCCAGCGGCGATGGGGCCGCCCAGATCCTGCGGGGCACACGACCGAACCTCATCGTCCTCGACGCTATGCTCCCGGGGATGCACGGCTTCGAGCTTTGCGCGCGGGTCAAAGCAGCACCTGACTATGCCCACATCCCGGTGCTCATGTTGAGCGCGGTGTATCAAGGGTGGGAGGTGAAGCGGGAGATCCTCGAGCGACATGGCGCCGATGCCTTCGTGGAGAAGCCCTTCGAGCTGCAGTATGTGCGTCACCTCGTCGGAGACTTGCTTCAGCGGCCTCTCGTCCGACAAGCGTCGATCACAGAGTTTGATATGCAGATCCAAAGTCTGCAGGCTGCGCTGTATGAGCCCATGCAAAAGCGTGACTGGGCCGCAGCGCTGCCCCTGCTCGATCAGTGGGTCAGCATTGATCCTTTCGATGCGGGGGCGTGGCTCGAACGAGGCAACGTGCTGATGCAGCTCGGCGAGCTGGCAGCAGCGATGATCTCCTACGAAACGGCCACGGTATACGATTCCCGCCTCTTCGCTGCCTTCACGAACCTCGCATTCGCCTACGAGCGTCTCGGCTTCCTTCGCAAAGCCGTAGCGACGTGGCAGAGGTCGCTGCAACTGGCTACCGACGAGCCCACGAGGGAAAATCTCCGTGCACGCCTCGCGGCCCTCCATGGAGGGTAGAGGGCTGCTTGCCCTCAGCGAAGAGTCGGCAAGAGGCGCCCGAGTTCCTCACGGAGAGCATCGCAGGTCGGGAAGCGATCGTCGGGGTTCTTCTGCAGCAGCTTGAGGATCACATCTTCGAGGGCCTGCGGCATGTCGGAGCGGAGTTTACGCGGCGACGGCGGCGGCGTGTTTACGTGGTGCATCAGCACCTCCATGCTGCCTCCCGAAAACGGCTCGCGTCCGGTGAACATACGATAGGTGACGACGCCGAGGGCATAGAGATCGAACGAGGGCCGCACCTGTTCAAAATGGAGGATCTGCTCGGGGCAGATGTAGGCAGGCGTCCCCATGATGATGCCGGTCTCCGTCACCTTCGCCGTATTCACATCCCGTGCGATACCAAAGTCCATCAGCTTCAGCGTGCCGCTCTGGGTGATGAAGAAGTTCGCCGGAGTGACGTCGCGGTGAACGATCTCTTGGCCATGCGCGTGAGCGAGGCACTGGCACGCGGTCATCAACAGCTCGACGCCCTCAGCGAAGGCTAAGGTGCCGCGCTCCTCGAGGATCGAGCGCAGGTCCCTGCCCTCAAGCAACTCCATGGTGATGTATTTGTGGTTCGCGTAGCGCCCGATGTCGAAGACGCGCACGATATTGGGGTGCTGCAATCGACGCGAGAGCTGCACCTCTCGTCGAAAGCGGGCCTCGGTTTCGACGTCGTCGAGCACGTGATGGAAGAGCTTGATGGCGACCTGTTCTTTGAGCTCGAGGTCGGTCGCGGCATACACGGTGGCCGTGCCGCCTCTCCCGAGCTTCTTACCGAGGAGATAGCGGCTGTTGACGACGCTCCCCTCGCCCACCAGCACGTTGCTCTGGGTGGTGGTCGCTGAGGGCACCGCTCCGCCCCGCACCACTTCCGATGACTGGCGCTTCTTTCGACTGCGGAACGCGCGCTCCTCCTCGACAACAGAGGACAGGCCCGCATCGCTGGGCGGCGTCGCCGGCGTCGATGCTGGCGCGGGTCCGGGAACACGGTTGGCCATGCTGCGGACGCGAAAGGCGCTCGCCACCTCGTACAGACCGCAACGTGCCGCCAGTTGGGCCATGGCATCGAGGGCCGCAGCCTCGCGACCATCACGGGGTGCGTCGAGGGTGAACGGAGAGAGGAACGTGAGCACCCGCAAGTCGATGCGCCCGAGGCGGATGACGGCGGCCATGGCAGAGAGGGCGGCCTCCCGGTAGCGAGGGTCCTCGGGGGCGACCCGCATGAACTGTTCGAGTGCCTCGTTGTCACGCCCCATTTGCACATAGCAGCTGGCAGCGTCGAAGAAGTAACCGCCTCGGGCAAGCAGCGCTGCCGATTCCTCGGGCTTGCCGAGGCCCCACATCACGCGAGCTGCATCGAAGAGCGCACCCACCTCGAGGAAACGTGCGTACGCCGACGGCAGGTCCCCTCGGGCCTCCAGCTCTCTCGCCCGGTCATAGCGGGCCCTGCGCTCGTCGCCAGTATCCATCGGTCCTCGCTGCGGACAGCGGGCCTACGCCCGCGCAGGCTGCACTCCTTTGGGGGCAGTCCCCCCATCGCGCTGCAACCATCCTCGCACTTGCTCAGCATCGGTCGCAAACCGCAGTGCGTCCCGCAAGTGAATATTGCCGGCGCGCACCGCCGCCGCGAGGGAACGATCCATACTGGTGGCACCGGTACTGCCATCGTCCTCGATCAGCTCGCGCTCAATTTGGTGGACCTTGCCGTCTTTGACGAGCTGAGCGGACTGGCGCGTGTGGAGGAGCAGCTCGATCACGGGTAGGCGCCCATCACCGCTTCGCGCGGGCACGAGCTGCTGCGCGACGATGGCACGGAACTGTTCCCCGAAGAGTCGGAGCGCGGCCGCTCTTCGGTGATCGGGGAACAGATCGACGACGCGATGGACAGCCTGCGACGCCGAGCTCGCATGCAAAGTCCCGAGGACGAGAGCCCCCGCATCCGCAGCGCCGAGGGCGATCTCGACAGTGTCGGCGTCGCGCAGCTCGCCGAGCAGCAACACGTCAGGTGCCTCGCGCAGCGCAGCACCTACCGCGGCGGCAAAGCTCTTCGTGTGACGGCCGATCTGTCGTTGGCTGATCACCGACACGCGCGAGGTATGCACGAGTTCGATGGGATCTTCGATGGTGATGATGTGGCGGGCTTCGCGTTGGTTGATGGCGTCGATGAGCGCGGCTACCGTTGAAGTTTTGCCTGCACCGGTCGCGCCACACACGAGGACGAGGCCGTGTGGGAGTGCGGACAGCGCATGAACCGACGACGGCAAGCGGAGTTCCTCGAGGGTCTGCACGCGTTCGGGAATGATACGGAACACGGCACCGACTCCGCCGACGTGTTCGAAGGCATTGCCACGAAAGCGAGCGCTTCCCTCGATCTGATAGACGAAATCGATTTCTTTGCTCTCTGCGAACTGATCATGCTCCTCAGGAGAGAGCCCCTCCTGCAGAAATCGGCGCATTTCCCGCTCCTCGAGTGGCCGAAAAGGAAGCGGAATGAGCTCTCCATCACGACGGATAGCAGGTACGGCACCAGCGCTGATGTGCAGATCGCTGGCACCCTGCTCTACGACGACACGAAGGAACGAATCGAGGCGGGCCATCAGCTCTCCTCGGGCCGCGCGATAAGGCCCGCACGCACGAGGCGGTCGATGTCGGCACGCATGGGCTGCATACCCAGCTCAACGCTGGTCGCGAGAATGCTAGCGAGCTGCAGCGTCTTCCCGCGGCGAATGGCGTTGGCTACGGCGGCGCTGTTGAGCAAAAGCTCCGTCGCTGGCACGTGCCCCGCCCCATCGAGCCGCGGCAAGAGATTCAAGCACATCACGCCATGCAGGCTCGAGGCCAGCATGGCACAGGCGTGCTCTCGTTGGCTTTGCGGGAAGGCATCGAGCACACGGTCGATGGCGGTTTGGCAGGACCCGGTCTGCAGCGTCGCGATGACGAGGTGACCGGTCTCGGCAGCACTGAGAGCAAACCGCAGCGCCTCTTCTTCGCGTACGTCGTCGAAGACGAGGATGTCGGGGTCCTCCCGCAGGGCTGCGCGTAACGCACTCGAAAGTTCCAGTGCGTGGGTACCGAGCTCTCGCTGGGTGATGATGCTCCGCTTGTTCTGGTGCACGACTTCGATAGCGCCCTCGAGGGTGACGATGTGCCGCGTCTTCGTGGTGTTCAGATGCTCGATCAGCCCGTGCAGCGCAGTGCTCTTGCCACTCCCGGGGCCGCCGCAGATGAGCACGAGACCGTTGCGCTGGTCGAGCAAGGGCAAGAGACCCTGTGGGAGGCCGAGCGAGGACAGGGGCCGCAGCGACGTGCGGCTGCGTTGAAAGACGGCGGTGAGCCCCTTCTCTTGCCCGAACACTGCGACCCGGAACCGTGCGTCCCCACCGTGCACCCAGGTGAAATTCACGTCCTCCTGCTCGAAGAGCCGCTCGCGCTGGAAGGAGGTCAACAGCGGCAACACCATCTGCTGTACGAACTCTGCGCTGAGAGGCGCATCGCCAAAGCGCGCGCTCTGGGTTGCTTTCTTTGCGAGCGGGACGGCGCCACCGGCCAAGATCAACGTGTCGGCGTCGACCTCCACCGCCCACGTGAGAAGCTGCTCGATGGCCTCTTGCTGAGAGAGGCTCACCTCGGCACCGCCATACTTTTCCCAGCGTGAGAGCAGCGAACGGGCACGCTCCCGGAGGCGCGAATTTGTCGATGACAACAACGGTCGAACTTGGCGTGCCTCGCCTGGGTCATCAAACACATCGAGGCACGTGAGTGCGGCGTGACAGATGTCGAGGTCATCGTGGTTGAGCAAGGGCGAAACGGCACCGATGGCTGCTCGTCCGTCGAGCTGAGCCAACGATTCGAGGCACAGCAGCGTGACATCGTCGTCATCTTGCTCCAGGAGCTCGACGAGACGGGGCACCGATTCGTGATCTTGCATCACGGCCACCGCCTCGATGGCGCGATCGCGCACGAGCTCATGAGGATCGGCGAGCAGATGGCGCAGGGCGGGGAGTAAGTCGGGGAGCCGCAACCTTTCCACGAGACCGATGCCGAACGCGCGCGCCACCGGGGACTGGTCTTGGCAGAGCTGGTACACCGCGGGCACGACGTGGACGCCCCCGAGCTGGGGGACGACGTCGAGAAGCCGCTCCCGCACCCACCAGTCCCGATCTTGGGCGTGACCGAGCAGGTGCAACCATAAGGACCCGTCGTGGTCTCGGTGCTGGCCAGCGAGGTGCACGGCGAGTCGCCTGAGGGGCTCTTGAGGCTGGGCGAGGAGCCAGCGCACGACCTCACCAAGATCGGCGCTCCCATCGCGAGAGAGCGCCGTGAGGACCTCCATCGCGCGGTTTCGTACGCGAATTTCAGACGTCGACAACGCATCGACCAAGACCGGCACGGCAGCGGGGGCAGCGATGCGTTCGGCAGCCTCGATGGCGGCGATCCGCATGGCAGTCGGTCCGGTGGAGATGGCGGAGCGAAGCAGCCCGATCGCACGCGGCGTAGCAAAGGCCCCGAGCCCGCGCGCGAAGGCGAGCTGCACCTCGAGGGGTGCCGCGACGAAGTCTGGGGTCAACAGCTGTAGGTACTCGTCCTCATTGGCCACGCCAGAGAGAGCCATCACGGCAGCCGCGCGCACCTCGACGTCATCATCGCGACATGATTGCCGCACGGCAGTCATCATCTCGGTTCGCGCGGGCTCCTCGAGGTGGACGAGGGCGAGACGCTCGAGCACAGCCACCCGCTCTTGCGCGGTGCCGCTGCGCAGAGCGCCCACCACGAAGGGCAGGCCGCGACCTTGGGGCGCGTGCAGCAACACATCGATGGCTTCTCGCCTGCCGCGAAACGACGTGCCGGAGAGGAGCTGCCCCACCCGCTGCATCCCAAACGAGGAGAGCAACCGGGAGAGAACTTTGGCGACGACCTGCCGCAGTACAGTGTCGTCGTTGTCGAGGAGGCGAATCAACTCTTCGTGCGCCCCGGGATCGCTCACCCGAGGCAGCAGCTCACCGAGTTCGCGCTGGGTGTGTGGATCGACGTGAGGCAGGGCCGCCACGATGGGACGAAACTGGTCCTTCGAGGGCGATCGCTCTACCAACAAGCGGAAGAGGCGGCGGCGCAAGGGTAGAGCGCTTCCCTCTTGGCTGCGCCCAAGGGTCTCCAGCAAACGCGAGGTGTCGGCAGCCTGCAGCGGGCCGACCGCGCGCACAAAGGCATCTATCTCGACGTCACTGCCGAGGCCCTGTCCTGTCTCGAAGCGAAGGAGTTGCTCCCGTGTGAGCGCCAATGCCCCGACCCCGTCGAAGCACCAGCCCTCAGGGGGCAGCCGGATGCTTCTGGAAGAAGAACTCCACGCGGCGGTTGCGCCTTCGGCCCTCGGGCGTGGTGTTCGGAGCGACGGGGCGGGTGTCTCCGTAGGCGACAGCGCTCAGCCGACTCGGCGGCAGATTAGTCACCTCCGCGAGGTACAGCAACACGGACAGGGAACGGGCCGAGGAGAGGTGGAAGTTGCTCGGGAACGATCCACCGGAAGGCGTTGAGTCGGTGTGGCCCTCCACCGCGATCCGATGGTTATGAGATCGCAGCACGGCGCCGAGCTCATCGAGGAAGATGAAAGCACGAGGGTCCACCGCAGACGTGCCCGGTCCGAAGAGCATGTCCCCATCGACGATGACACGCACCCCCCCTTCGCCCGACTCCACCTCGACCGAGCCCGCGACGCGAATCTGCTCCATCATCTGCAAGAGCTCCCCCTGTAGGGTCGCGCTCTCCTTCGAACGCTCCTCCTGCGCGTCGCTCTTGAACCTTTCGATGATACGGTCAGACTTCGCTTGGTATTGACCATCTTCAGGGCGCGACGAGCCGAAGGTGCCGCGGATGGAGTCGATGACGGCGTCGAAGCGTACCACGTCGACGACAGCCATGCTGAAGAGCAGCACGAAGAAGCACAGCAGCAGGCTCATGAGATCGCCGAAGGTGGCCATCCATGCAGGCGCTCCAGCCGGTGGCGGATCGTCCTCTTCCATGGCGCGGCCTCAGCCTCCTGACTCAGCGGCGTTGCCGCCACCGCGCTGCTTCGGCGCGAGGAATGCGTTGAGCTTTTCGCGGATGACGAGGGGGTTGTCGCCGCGGGCGATACAGGAGCACCCCTCGACGACGAGGAGCATCGCGACGCTCTCGTCTTTCGTGCGCTGGGTCAGCTTCTCGTTGATGGGCGCGACGATCACGAAGGCGATGAGCGCGCCGTACAGCGTCGTGAGCAACGCCACCGCCATCGAAGGCCCGATGGCGGAGGGGTCGCTGAGGTTCTGCAGCATCGCCACGAGGCCGATGAGTGTGCCGACCATCCCCATGGCAGGTGCGGTACCCGCGATGAAGGTGAGCAGCTTCTGCCCCCGCTTGTGCCGCCTCTCGACGCCATAACGCTCGGTGTCGAGGGTGGCCCGCATTTCTTCCGGGCTCATGCCATCACAGACGAGGCGCAGCCCTTTCTTCATGAACTCAGTGGGCACCGGCTCGTTCTCGAGCGCGAGGAGACCGCGGGCACGAGCGGCGCGAGAGAGATCGACGAACTTCTCTACCATCGCGACCGGATCGCTGGGGGCCTGTGTGAAAGCATTCTTCGTCGCCTTCATGGTGCCGACGACGTTGGCGAGCTGCTCGCTCGCCACCGAGGCTGCGATGGTGCCACCGACGACGATGAGCACCGAGGGGGCGTCGAAATACATGCCGACCCCGCCGCTCAGCAGCATGGCGCCGACAATGAGGGCGGCGGCGACACCAATGCCACCGACGGTGGACGTATCGAGACTGCGTTTCGGCTCGTCGGCCACGGCGCTACTCCCTGCGGCTCATAGGAAAAGCATAGGCGCGCTGCGCGCGTGCGCCCTCACCGCTGCGGGTCAGTTCGCCCTTCAGCTGAAGCAAGCGCTCCATCGCGCGGTCACTGACGTGGTGGTAGAGGGCGACAAGTTCGTCGGGGGGAGGTGCCTCGAGAGCGGGAGCGCTAGCACACAGGTTCTCGGCAGCACGAAAAGAAGCGAGCACGGCCTCTTCGTCTTCGCGCTCGATGGCAGCGAGGGCCGCGCGCAGGTGGCCCTCAAGCGCAACGAGCACGGGCGGCTCAGGGGTGAGCGCCGACATGACCTCCTCCTGGCGCGGCCGTCACCTGCGCGGCCGCTTGCGCGAAGGCACCCACTATAGGCGCGAGCACCCGCTCGGCGTCCAGTACGGGGCGTGGGTCCCGGGTCGTCGACGCTTGGATGATCTGAAATGAGACGAATTCATAGACGTTCGCCAAGTTTTGGCACAGCTCCGGCGCCTTCGAGGGATCGAGGGTGGCTTGCAACTCAGCGACGATGGCTTGGGCGCGACCGATGGTGCGCACGCCGTCGAGCGGTTGCCCCGATGCCAGCTGTTGTGCCCCCTGGCGCAGGAAGCGCTGGGCCCCTTCGAGCAACATCACGAGGAGACGCTCCCGCGACGCGGTCTGTCCTTGGACGGAGAGATATTTCTTGGCGGCAGACATGATCAGTTACTCCCCTTGCTGAAGCCGGGCAGCTTGACGTTCGAAAGATAAGAACCGGTGGACTTGGCCTTGCTGATGGCCTCCTCCATCGCCGAGAAACGACGAATCAACGTCTCACGGAAGGTATCGACACGGAACTGCATGTTGGTAATCGTGTCGTCGAGCGTTCGGATGCTGGCATTGAGGCTTTTGGTCTTAAGCGACAGCGTGCCGTCAAAGGTATCGGTCGCGCGCTCAACCAGAGTCTCGACTTTCGCGGCGAGACCCCCTGTGCCAGAGACCAGGTTGTCGATGATGTTCGGGTCACGGGCGAGGGCTTTGCTGAGCTTCGCCGCGTCGATGCTAAGGCTGCCGTCACGCTGGGTCTCAACACCGATCTCAGCGAGCGTGTTGTCCCCAGTGAGACCAGTGACCTCGGTGGTCACCAAAGCCTGCAGCTGGCGCTGAAGTCTCTTGATCGAAGAGTCACCGGCGAGGGACTTGTTGCGATCGAGGTTTGCGTTGATGTCGAGCTCGCCGTTGATCTTGGTCATGACGCTGTTGTAGGCGTCGACGAGCTTCTGGAGATTGGCCTGGGTCGCAGAGTCGCTGCGTTTGACAGCGAGAGTCTCAGTCGAGGTCGTCTCGGCGAGCAAGGACAACGTCGTGCCCGGGAGCGCATCGGTCACGGAGTTGCTTCGGCGGGTCACCGTGAGCCCGTCGATCTCGACGGTCGCATTCTCCGCTGGGGCGACGATGCTGAGTCCCAACATGCTGGCGAGGGGGTCGGTGGGGGTCTCGGTGATGCTGAGCGCGGTGCTTGGGTCTTGGCCGATCTCGTAGCCGGTGTTCTTGTTGGTGAGCGTCAGGTACGTGCTGGTGCCATCGTTGACGAGGGAAGCGGTCACGGGAGCGCCGAGGTCGTTGATCTGCGCCGCCACGTCGACCAGCGAAGTGCCGTCGGCGATGGTGAGGGGGTAGCTGGTGCCATCGATGTTGAGGTCTAAGCTGCCCCCGGACACCGGGGCGCTGGGGCCCGCGAACGCGGTAGACCTTGCCTTCGCGGCCGTGGCCAAGTTTGTGACCTTGATGTCGTAGGTTCCTTCGAGGGCTTCGGACGTGGTGGTGGCGGAGTAGCCGTTGGCGGTGCTGGTGGGCTCCATTACCAAGGAGCCTTGGTCGGTGAAGCTGTCGAAGGCACCTTGCAGGCTGCTCAGCCGACTGGAGATCGCCCCCACGATGGACAGCTGTACCTGAAAGGCCTGCTTCTTCGCCGTGACGAGCTCGATGGGGCGCCGTTGGAGGTTGGTGAGCTGGTCGATGATCTCGTTGGTGTCGAGACCCGACATCAGACCGCCCGCACGAAATGTCGCTTCCACTTCTTCACCTCAAGCAGCGTGAGCGGCGCACAGCGATGGCGACGGCACACCACAAAAATCCGAGGGCGGGGAGCCGGCCGTTCAGAGCTCCCCGCCCCCATCCACGGCATCAGCCGAGGAGCTTGAGGGCGACCTGCGGGGCCTGGTTCGCCTGCGACAGCATCGACACACCCGCCTGCATCAGCACCTGGGAAGCCGAGAGCTTCGAGGTCTCCTCCGCGATGTCGACATCACGGATGCGGCTGTTGGCTGCCGACGTGGCCTCCGCGGCCTCCTTCACGAAGGAGATGGTCGAGTTGAGGCGGTTGGCGACCGCACCCAACTGCGAGCGGTAGTTGGAGATCTGATCAATGGCGTCGTCAATGGCACCGAGATAACCCGCGGCCGTACTCGCGTTGATACCAGCGCTAGAGCCCAAGTCGACGCTTGCCATGGTGATACCACCCGAAGTGCCGAGCGAAGCCGAATCAATTCCCGCGGTCAGGTCGATGGAGATGACGTCGTTGGCGGTACTGCGGATGCCCACCTGGAACTGCATCGCGGCGGAGGCTCCGAACAGGCTCACCCCGTTGAACTCGGCGACCGCGTCGATGCGGTCGAGCTCCGCGATGAGCTGCGCGTTCTCCTCTTGAATATAAGCGCGCTCCGTGGCCCCGACACCGTCAGAGGCGGACTGCATGGTGAGCTCACGCATACGGGTCAAGATGTTCGCGACTTCGTTGAGCGCGGACTCTGCGGTCTGCACGACAGAGAGACCGTCGTTCGCGTTCCGCACGGCTTGGTTGTAGCTGCGGATCTGCGCGTTCATGTTGGTGCTGACACCGAGACCGGCGGCGTCATCAGAGGCGCGGTTGATGCGGTAACCCGACGACAGCTTGTTCAAAGACTGGTCGAGTTGCATCTGGTTGCTGGACAGGTTGCGCTGAGCGTTCAGCGACGAAACGTTGGTACGGACGGACAGCATCTCTCTTCTCCTTCGCCGCGGCAGACGCTCATCGGGGCCTGGGGCGTGTCGTGGTTGCTCTGTCTTCGGAACGGCCTTCCGTTCACTGAGTACTTCGTCACGGCCGCATCTTTTCGTAAGCGCTGGTCGGCTGATCTGCTGATCTGAGAGGGGGACCCGCCCCTGAAACGTCG
>JBMTAX010000002.1:0-28956 GCA_049429145.1 Myxococcota bacterium | reverse complement strand
ACGACGAGCGGCGTCGCGTATCCGCTCACGCCGCCTGGTGGGGGGGGGAAGCCGACGCTGTCGATGACGAGGCGCAGATCGCGGGCCTCCCTGAGCTCGAACTGCGGGCCGCGTTGGCGCTCGCCCGGTCTGATGTCGCCAACGCCCGTGTCTTCCTCGAGGGGGCCAGCGCCAGGCCCTCCTCCGGCCTCGGATCGTCGTCGGCTCGCCGCAGGGCCGCGCTCCCATCGACGCGACCACCGCTCGATATCGAGGTCTCTGCGTCGTTCAGCCAGCCTCTGCCTACCGGATGGTTCGACGAGGTGCTCGCCGCAGCCTACGTCGACGTCGTCACCGCGGCCCTCCGCCCCTCCACACCCGCGCAAGTGCGCCTCGAACTTGCCCCCGGCACGAGCGTGCTCGTGTTCGAGACCCTCGCTCCCGAGAATGGGCTCTCGCTCGTCGCGCTGCGGGGGGCGCTCACTGATCTGCGTCAACAGCCGCCGGCGACGGACGTCCTCGAAGCGGCCCTTCGCCGCGCCGAGCTGCACGAGGCTGCCATGCAGGCGCCTTACGGAGGGCAAGCTGTCCGCCGCGCACGCGCGCTGCTGCTCGGACTCGCCCCCGGGGTCGATGCTTCCCGCGTCCTCACCCTTCGTCGTTTACTGCAGCTCACTCTCCTGCCGGAGGTGCTACGCCCGTCCCCCCCTCTCTCTGCTCGTGCTGCGGCAGCAGCTCCGTCGGCATCTTCGCGGCCAGGCCCTGGCTGAGGCGCCGGAGCGCTGCCAACGGCAGGCCTACCGACGCCGTGTTCCCTCGCGTCCGCACGACGATGCCAAGCACCTCGTCGCCGCTGAGCACTGGCGCGCCCGGGCCGCAGGGCAGGTCGAGCTCCCACGACCCGTCGGGGCTTTGCCGTCGCAGCCCGCCCGCGGCGGGGACGAGCCGCCCTTCTTGGTCATGGCAGAGCGCGACGAGCCACCCCTGCGGCGGCGCCGCTACCTCTGGTCCGAGCGGAAGGGTCTGGAACACCTCCTCCTCGTGGCTGGCGGCCACCGCGAGGATCGAGATCCCGTCGCGTTGTGTCCGCGCCACCCGCGCTCTGCGCCGTGCCCCTC
The DNA here is from genome assembly GCA_049429145.1 of Myxococcota bacterium. Taxonomy (GTDB): domain Bacteria; phylum Myxococcota; class UBA727; order UBA727; family CAYLZW01; genus JBMTAX01. The sequence continues at coordinate 27,859 of JBMTAX010000002.1, read as the reverse complement.
CTTGAAGCTCGACGAAGAGCTCCTGCCCCGGCTTGAGTCCCGGGGCAGCGGTGGCGAGGTACCCGACGCTTGCGACGAAAAAGCCAGAGCCGAGCGGGCGCCCTTGCAGCGAGACCACCCTTGCCATGGCCTCCTGGTGTCGCTGAAGGAGTCGCGGCAGGCTCGGCAGAGGGGGAGGTTCGGCGCTCGGGGTGCCCCACAACGTCCACATCGTTACGATCGTCGCCAAGCCCATACCTCCCACGGTACAACGACACCGATGTCTCTCGCCCGATTTTGCGCGCTCGTGCTGGTGGTCGCCTCGGGCCATCTCCCGGCCGTCGCACAGCCCGAAGGCGAGCACCCGTTCCCCGGGTTACCCCTGATGCCTGTGCCAGGCCTGTTGCGGCCGTCGCCGTCGCCTCCGCCCCGCGCCGACGAGGGGACGCCGGCGGTCGTCCCACAGGCGCCGCGTGTCACGCGCGGTGGCTGCCCCCACGCGCCCTTGCCGCTCATAGAGGAGGGGTGGGCGTTTGGGACCTCCGAGCAGCTGGCCTTCGACGTGACGCTGCTCGGTCTGCGCACCGGTCGCGTCGACATCCACCTCGGGCCGCTCACTGAAATGGACGGGGAGATGGCGCATCCCTTGACTGCGCGCGCGGTGACCAGCGGGTTCCTCTCTGTCCTCGGGGAACTCGACGGGCGCATGGTGAGCTGGATCGAACCCCAGCGGGTCAAGCCGGTGCGGATGGTCAACCGCTTTATCACCGACAGCTTGGGGACTCCTCGAACCCTCGCCCGCGAAGATGCCGCGTTTTCCGTCGACGACAAGGTGCAAGGGCGCCTCGCCTACCAAGAAGCTGACCGGCCAGAAAAGGTACGCCGCACGAAGCTCAAGAGCTCCAGTGACCTCGTCGACGTCCTCAGCGCCGTCTACTACATGCGGACGAGAAAGCTCACTGAGGGAGCGCCCTTCTGCTTCGAGATCTACCACCGTCGTCGGTTGTGGCGGGTGGTGGGGGAGGTAGGTGGCGTCGAGCGTGTCTCCGCACCGTTCGGCACACGCCTCGCGCGACGGATCGAGGGGCGATTGCACCTCATCGGGGATAAAGCCCCGCCCAGGGAGGTGAGAGCCTTCGTGAGCGACGACCGCGAGCGCCTCCCTCTGCTCGTGGAGACACCCGACAAACTTGGCGCCTTGCGTGTTCAGCTGAAGACCTATCGGGGTGGCCTTCCCTCCACAGAAGGGCCCTGAGGGGGACTCCCGCGCAACGTCGGGAATGTCTTCTTGACGACGTGCCCTCCGCGTCTCCTGTGGTACCTTGCCCACAGAGGTCGAGAGGAGCCCTTGCCCATGTGCCATGCCCGTTTCCCTCTGTGTATCGTTTTCGCCGCGGTGCTCGGCACGGCCTGCTTTGAGATCGACGAACCCACGGTAGACGCAGGGCCACCCGGGGCTACGTTGAACGGCCGCATCCTCGTCGATGCGAGCATCACTGCCCAGAGAGCTTCACGTCTAAACGCTGAGGCCCGCGCGCGCGAAGCCCTCCATCGATTGCAGCGGGGCGAGACCGTCACAGCGACACAGCTCGACGAGGTCAACCGCGACCAGTCGATCCATCCGCGGCGGCGTCCTCTCCCCGAGGAGACCAAGCCGACACCCGCTCCCCTCGAGTGGCGTCCCGCAGAGGCGATCGTGCTCTTCGAGAAGGGGCTTTACGATGACAAGGGGGCGGTGCGCCGAGGGCTCGATGCAGTGATGCAGCGCGCCACCAGGAGTGAAGGGCTCCTCCCCGCGCTGATCCCTTCGGTGACGTCGTGTACGGCACGTCATTTCTGTCTCGTTCGCTTCGAGGGAAGCAACGGAAAATTACTCGATAACGAGGAGACGACCCGTGTGGTCAACGCGCTACACGCGCACAGGGGAAAGGAGTTTCTCGTCGTCGCGCGGAACTTCGTGAAGCGCGCCTTCGCTCAATTCCCGAACGATCCCTATTTCGGTTACCAGTGGCACTATGAATTCGCGAAGCTTCCCGCCGCTTGGGACATCAGCGTCGGCGATGACGCCCTCATCGTTGCGGTCGTCGACAGCGGGCTCAAACAACAGCACCCCGACATTCTCGGAAGGGTGGTGCAAGGGGCCGATCTCATCAGTGAAGAGTCGATTTCGGGCGATGGCAACGGCCGCGACCCCGACCCTGAAGATCCCGGCGACCAAGCGCTCGGCCAAGGTCAGTCGTCGTGGCATGGTACCCACGTCGCGGGAACCGTTGCGGCGAACACCAACAATTCCCTCGGAGTGGCGGGGGTGCTGTGGAAGGGGCGCGTGCAGCCCGTTCGGGTCCTCGGACTCGGCGCGCAAGGTACTGATTTCGACATCCTGTCAGGCGTGTATTGGGCGGTAGGAGACACCGCCGTCGAGGACGTGCCCCGCAACGAGACCCCTGCGAAGGTGATCAACCTGAGCCTTGGCGGTCCGGCCGATGCCCAGGGCAACCAAGTCTGGACCGAGGTGCTGACGAAGATCACAGACACCGAGAAAGACAGCTATGGGCGCCCGATCTTCATTACCGCCGCCGGCAACTCCAACGAGACCGTCGCGAACATCGTCCCCGCCAACATCCCGGGGGTGATCACCGTGGGGGCCACTCGCTACGATGGCCGCCGCGCGGCTTACTCGAACTGGGGAGCTGCCGTCGACGTCATGGCGCCTGGTGGACAGCTGAACCTCGACCTCGACTACGATGGCCAGCCCGACGGCGTGCTTTCTCTCTACGACAGCGGCTACGACTTCGAACAAGGCACCAGCATGGCGGCGCCCCATGTGTCCGGCATCGCCGGATTGCTGGCCAGCGTCGTCCCCGACCTCGACCAAGCCACGGCCCAGCAGATCCTTCGTACTACCGCGAACCCCGCGGGTGTCTGCAGCGAGGGCTGCGGCACCGGCCACGTCGACGCCCTCGAGGCGCTCTTGAGCGCGGGCGGCGTGACACGCGACGAGCCCCTGCTTGCTGTCGACGTGACACGGCTCATCTACCAGCCCACCGAGGCGCGCAAAGAAGTGCTCGTGCTCAACCTCGGCAACGCACCGCTCACCTTCACGACGGAGATCGTAGGTTCCCAGCGCGATCTCTGGCAGGTCACCCCTTCTCAGGGAACCGTCGCTGCGGCCAGCGTGCAGACCATCAGCGTGGCCCTCTCACGGGGCAGCTACACCTCGGGAAGCGCCAATCTCGAGTTCATTGGCAGCGGCGCGGCGGTGAACCAAGTGGCCCGCGTCGACCTCTTCTTCAACGACGCGGCAGCCCCTGTGCAAGCCGATATCAACGTCGCTCGCGTCGAGGCATGGCGCGTCAGACCTACGAGCAACTTCGAACTCGAGTTCATCGCTGACACCCTGGCAACGCGACAAGGCGATTTCACCTGGCGACTCACCGACGTCCCTCCCGGGAAATATTTCGTGTTTGCCGTCGGTGACGATGACAATGATGGTGAATTCAATGCACAACGGGAGAGCTTCGGAGCTTGGCCCCTGAGTTCCGACCCCACGCCCTTCGATGTGGGCGCGGGCCAGACCATCACCGGCATCGACTTTGGCCTCTCGAGCAGCTTCGTCGTCGATGGCACGGGTGGCGTCGGAGCAGCTTGCGGCAGTGACTTCGATTGCAGTTTTGCAGCAGACGCCGAGTGCATCCTCGCCTGGCCGCAGGGCTACTGCACCCGGCAATGTGACGACGGCTACTGTGGCGCAGGCGGGTCTTGCGAGCTGCTCGAGTGCGGTGCGGGTGTGGACTGCAACGTGTGCCTCACCGCCTGTGTCAACGATGGCCAATGCCGCAGCGAGGACGGCTATGTCTGTGACATGTTTGGCACGTGCGCCCCAAGCGGATTTTGACACGCGCACGTACCGCGGTGTGGGGGCATTTGAGGGGGTGGCGTCGGAAGTGGCGTATGCCCGACTATTGCGGCGCTCTCTGAATCGCGCTACCTCGCGGGCTCCTTCCGTGAGGTATTCATGCGCTTTCAAGCCCTTCGTCTTTCATTCGTGTTCTCCATGACCGCTGGTCTCTTGGCTTCCTCTTGTTCGCCTGGTGATGGTGCCGACGCCGGCCCCGACTGCATGGATATGTGCGACGGCAACACCGCGATGCTGTGCAACGATGAGGGTGAGCACGTCGACACCGATTGTACGGAAGAGTTCAGCAGCTGCATCGAGATCGACGGCGTCGTGGGCTGCGCGGCGGCCCAGGGCGAGAGCTGCCTCGAGAGTTTCCTCGCCCTGTGCGAGGGCGACAGCGCTGGCTGCATCGATGACGGCGGCGAAGCTGGTGCGATTTGCAAGGAGAACGTCGACGCTTGCACCGCCAGCGACGTGCGTTCTTGCACTGGCGAGGTCCTCCTCGCGGACTGTCTGGCCGCCCAGCCCTACACCGTGAACTGTGAAGGCTACGGTGCAGCCTGCGTCGAGGACGAGGGCTGCGTGTCGTCGAAAGATGGTTACTGCGACGACATCGACTTCTTCTGTGACGACGGTCTGACCTGTACCGACTTCGTCTGCGAGTGAGTGTTCTCGCTCCGCCGATGTGTCTTCTCACCCTTCTGTGAGCCGGCACCCTTCGATGCCAAGAGCACGGCGTACCCTCGCCCTCTGCTCTTGGCATTGTTGTCTTCGGCCATCGCTTTCCATCGGCGACCACACGGACGTGTCTCAGCTCGCGCGCATCCCTTCTTTCGACAGTTCAGCGCGGCTCTTCACACTGGCGCAGGCACGACTCGAGAGAGAGCCGCACCGCTGAAGTGGGCACTTGTCCCTTGCCGATCCGCAACTTCCCGTCCCGCAAAAACACCCGCCCGCAAGGGGCACAGCGGTGAAGGCGTTCGACGACGCTCTCCTGCCATGACGAAGCTGGACGCACGACTTCGTTCCTGCGGTTTGCTTCCGTCGCCGCAGGCGTCGCCCGTTGTGCAGGCTGTACCGGGTGCGCGGCAGGTTTCTCCGGCGTCACCGTCGCCACGATGGGCGCGTCTGGTGCCGACGCGGCCTTTTGCGTCGGTGCCGGTGCCCGCGGCGGGGCCGGCGGGACGGGAATGGTCGTCGATGAATCCTTCGCCGGCTGCGGTGCACGGCTCGGGACGGCGGCCTCTTCCTCCAGCGACGCCGACGGCAACTCTGCCACAGGGGCGGGCTCATGAGCCGCGGTCTGAGCCGGAAGTCGCAGCATCACGGCGGCAGGTGCTTGTGCAGGGGGCTGTGATCCAGGGCTTCGCGACGACGACACGAGGTAGACACCGACACCCGCGCAGGCCAAGACCCCCGTGACCAGGAGCGCGACGCGCGGGACGAGTCTCCGTCGCTGTAGCGCGACGGACCGCTTCGTCCTTGCGACGAGCTGTGTGCCGGAGAGATCGTTGGTGCCGCGCGGCTCACGCTCTTGGGTCGGCGGCAGAGGAGCGCTCACGCTATCGTCGTCAGAAACAGGGGGCAGGGCGAGTCGAACCCCGCCAGTGGCCGGCAGCTGGGCCAGGTGAAACAACAGCCGACGTTCGCGCTCGGTGTCGATGGCGAAGAGGGAGCGGACGGCGTTGCGCACCATGCGACGCGTGGTCTTCGGGTGTCGCTCGATGAGCAGTTCGGTGAGGGCGTCTTTGAAGTCGCCACAGGAGCCGAAGCGAAGCGCCGGGTCACCGTGTAGCGCCGTCGCCAAGATCCGCTGCAGCGCAGGGTCGAGGGCCGCCCATCGACGAGGCGTAAAGCCCCCGCGACCGACCACCTGCCAGATCTCGTAGTTCGACATCTCGCCGTAAAAGCGGTCGCCTGCAAAAAGCTCGTAGGCCACCACCGCCGCAGCGAACTGATCGCAGCGACCATCGACCCGCTCACCGCGCGCCTGTTCTGGCGCCATGTAAGCGACCTTGCCCATCACCACTTGGCTGGCGGTGTGCTCTTCTTTGAGCTCGCTGGCCGCGAGCCCGAAGTCGATGAGCTTGACCTCACCCTCGTAGCTCACCATGACGTTGTGGGGCGACACGTCGCGGTGGACGAGATTCAGCGGGCGCCCTGTCATCGGATGCTCCGAGCGGTGCGCGTAATCGAGGGCTTCGAGGGTCTCGCTGAGCACGAACAACGCCACGGCTTCGGGCAGCATCGCGCCTTGCTCGACGCACCGCGCAAGGAGGGCCCGCAGCGACACGCCGCTGACGAACTCCATCGCCAAATATAGCTCGTCGCCCACCTTCCCTACGTCGAAAACGTGGGCGATGTTCGCGTGATTCAGCTGTACCGCGAGGCGCGCTTCATCGAGGAAGCGATTTGCGTATTCGGCGTTGTGCCCCACGTCTGGTCGCAACTTCTTGACGACGCAGAGCCGCTCGATCCCCTCGATGCCCCCCGTCTTGGCGAGGTAGACCTCCCCCATGCCGCCATGGGCGAACGCATTCAGCAGCGTGTAGCTACCGAACGGTCGGGGAAAGCCTGCTGGGACTGTGGGTTGTTGGTCCATCCTGGCTCGCCTTGCCCTCAAGGTCGCCTTTCACTGTACCAGGGGTCTTGGGGCATCTCCGGTTTCTGACCAATTCTTTCTGGGAGGGCCTCTGCAGTCCGGTCGTTACCGGAGACGCGCTCCCCCACAGTGGGTCGCGGCCATGCCCATCTACCGCAACGTACTTCTCTGGGCTCATCTCGCGCCGGCCTTTGGAGCGCGATAGCCTCCCCCCGGTGTGACCAGTGCGTTCCCGGGTGCATTTGCCCTATGGCGCGCACGGTGCGGCTGGGAGTTCGACATGGGCAAATGGCAGAACATCGGCGGTTTCTTGGGGTTGTGCATGGCGACCGGATGTGTCGAGCCGACAAACCCCTGCGACCCGGGCGCGGCCACAGCAGTGCGTGCTACCGCAGCCTTGGCAGGGGTGGTGCGCGACCAAGACGGAACCCCAAAAGCTGGTGTCACTGTCGTGCTTTCGGGGCATCCTGTCCCTGCCATCAGCGATGATGACGGGCGCTTTTCCTTTCGTGAGCTCCTTCCACAGACCCCCTTTGAGCTGCTCGCTTTGCCCGAAGCCCCGGCGATCGGCGGGAGTCTCTCGGTGGCGCCCCTCGGTTGTCAGGAAGAGGTCAAGGACCTTGAGCTTATCGTCGCTGTACCGCCGCCGTCTCCAGAAGTAGAGCTCGTCGAGGCGACGGCACCGAATCGCGCCCTCGTGGCCTTCGCCGCGGTCGACGGAGCCCGCTACCGCGTGGAGATCAGGTCTCCCTTTGGCACTTGGCGCGACGCGACGCTTTCGAGCACCGAAGACGAGAACGCGCCGGTCATCACCGACGATGAGGCGGCATCCCTTTGCCAGGGCTTCGCCTACGTGCATCCAACCCTCAGCGATGAACGCGCGCGTTGTGCGGAGGTGACGGGCACCATCGATGACGAAACGGCTATGCTGCTCGAAGACCTCGGCAGCTACGAGGTGCGCGTGCGCGCCGAGGTGTCGCTCGACGACGTCATGACCCGCACACAGCGCCTCCCCCCGCGGGTGCTCTCGGTCGCAAGCGGTGTCCCCGGCGAACTCTCTCTGCTCCCTGTCACGCTGTTGCCCGTGCCAATGGACACAGACGTCGAGGCGAGCGCGGCGGCCATCCGTGGTGTCGTCGTCAACAGCATCACCACCGTCGCCGAGGAGCGATTTGTGTTGCTAAACACCGGCAACTCGAGTCCGTGTCTCATGCTCCTCGGGGGCGATGATGCGGCGGCCGCATACACCGATGCCACCCACGCGCCGACAGAGACCCTGGCCTACGACCACGGGTCAGCGTCGGCGAACGATGAACTGATGGACGACGAGGGCGTGGGGCTCGCGATCCTGCCCACCAGGCGTTGGGTCCGCGTGTGGAAAGAATACCAAGATCCTGCGAGTGGCGAGCGCAAGTCTCAGGTGGAGAAGATCTTCGTCGGCGCCGAGACGCGGGAAGAGACCCACGCGAGCCGCGACACCCCGAGCTTCGACTTCGAAATCCTGGGCTCACTGGGTGCGGACAAGCTGCGTGGGTTTCACTTCCTCACACGACCTTCCGGCAGCTTCACAGGGGAAGATGTGTACGACCCGCCCGACGCCTATCTGATGCTGCTTGAAAGCGGGTTTGTGATGCTCGAGCGCGAAGAACCGACCCGGCTGGTCGATGACACCTACCTATCAGACTCCGTCGCACAGTTCGGGGACGGTCTCGTGACGTCGGATTACGCCGCTGGGGCCCTAGGCCCGTCGGCTGCGCTCTTTGGCGGACCCTGCGGCGCCCTTGGGCAAGGGGCGCAGGGGATGGAAGGTGAAGTCGGCGAACGCCTCACGCGGGTGTGCGTCGACCTCGGTGCCATTTTGGGCGAGTCGCTCGACCTTCGCGACGTGGATATTCTCCCCGCGACAGAGGGCATCACACTGCCCGTAAACACGCATCATGTCTTCCTTGACGCGGCTCACGATCGCGTTCTCGCTGTGCGCACGAGCGCGCTGCTCGCGAATGAGGGCAAGCTGCAAGAACGCCTCGCCGAAGTCCCCGTCGGAATCACGCCGAGCGCGGTCAGCGTCAACCGGCAGCTTCGTTGTGGCGCCGAAGCAGACGCGACACCCGTCGCCCTCGTCGCCAATGAAGGCAGCCTCGACGTCAGCGTGCTGCAGGTGGTTGGGGTCGGCCCTGCTGCCCGTGTCGAGGAGGTGGCCGTCGTCCCGCTCCCCGGAGCGCCGGTGCGATTTTTGGAAGACGTCGAAGGGGCGAGTTGCAGCGACCCCTTCGCGTGGGTCGTGCTCGATGACGGACGGACGGTGCCTCTCGATCTTCGCAGCGACCGCATGGGGGTGCCGAGCTGCGGCAGCGGTCCTTGCGCCGTCAAGGGCCGTGACCGCTCCCTGGTCGGCGCGGTGAGCCGCGCCGCCGACGGGCGCAGCCGTATCCTGCTCGGCGGGCGCGGCACCCTGGGAGAGGTGGGCTATCTGCGTCCCCGCGCAGCTCCCTAGTTCCTCGCGGTGAGGGTGAAACGGGGCGATGGCTTCGCTCCGGTTGACCCCCACCGCGGACCGTCTCTACATTCGCCTCGACGGAGCGATGCCCGCTCAAAGGGGTCGGTGGATCCGATGACATGGTTTGAAGTGTTCATTCCGCCTGCGGAGGAAGGTTTTCCCAACGTCACCCTAACGGTGGAGGGCCGCAATTGGATGGACGCGCTGCGTACAGGCCTCGCGAACCTCGGGGAGGGCGCCGTCACCAACATCATGTGTGACATCCAACCCGACAATTCCATTCATGTGACCGAGGTGGGTACCCAACGGGTTTTCCGCCTGCGCGAGACCACCGCGCCCGCCCCCAAGGTCGCGCCCCCTTTCCCCGACGCCGCCCCCGCGCCCAAAGCACCTGCCGTCGCTGCGGCGCCGCCCCCAGCGCCACCACCGGAAGATTCCGGTGCTGTCCCTGTGGCGCAAAAGTCGCCCCCCTCTGTTCCCGCCCCCGCTGCCCCGAAAGCGGCAGCCAAGACAGAGGTCACGTCCCCCGCCAAAGCGGCGACCTCGGGGAGCCAAGCGGCGCCGAAAGAGTCACCCCGGAAAGCCCAGTTCCAGACGGGGCCCATGCCCGTGCAGCGGACCGAGTCTGCGGCAGCACCCACCGATCCGGTGGTCAAACCCTCCGGCCCCGTCAGCGCTCCCACTTTCGATCCCACCGACACCATCGCCGACGTGTTCGACGCTACGCAAGAGTTGCTGCTCGACGCAGTGCCAGACCCGAAGCGGGTCGCCGAGAAGCTGCTCGACCTCGCCCTCGAGAAGGTCCCCGCCGACGCGGGCACCTTCTACCTCGCCGACGTCAATGGGCATGAGCTGTCCTTCGCGGCGGTGCGGGGCCCCAAGGCAGACGCGATCCGCAAGAAGTCCCTGACCGTGCCCGTTGGGCAGGGGGTGGTCGGCTTCTGCGCCCAGGAGGGCGTCTGCTTGGTCATTCGAGATATGCAGAATGATTCCAGGTACTTCAGCGCCATCGCCGAGGCCGTGGGGTACCAACCCAAAGACAGCCTCTGCGCGTCGGCTGAGAAAGAGGGCCGGCTGTTTGGGGCGATACAGCTGATCAACCACAAGAAGGGCGGCTTCACCCCCGGCGAGATGGAGGTGATACGCTATATTGGGATCACGGCGGCGGACATGCTGGCCCGGGTCGCAGAGGCGTGATACCGCGCCACTGTGCATGGCCAGCGCGCCGCACCTGAGGGAGCGGATCGTTGGTGGCACACGCGATAGGTGGGTCAGAAGCGTCCTCGTTGCCTCATGACTGGGGGCCCTCGGGGGCGCTACGGCTGCGTAGACGCGGCGCAGGCTCGGTCGAGCTTTGCGACTGCGAGCGTGGCTTCGGGATGGAACTTGGGCAGTAGTAGCTTCCTCGTCACAGGAGACGTCCGCCTCGACGGACTGCTGCTGTTTTTCTGTCTGCTTCTTTCCGCGTTCTTCTCGAGCTCGGAGACGGCCCTTACCGCGCTTTCGGAGTCGAAGGCTCGTCAGCTCATCGACCAAAAGCCGCACCTCGAGCGCTACCTGAGGCTCTGGCTCGATCGCCCGAACCGGGTGCTCACGACGGTGCTCATCGGCAACAACCTCGTGAACACGGTCATCACGGCCGTCACCACGCTCCTCGCCCAGTACTTCTTTCAGAGCGACGCGGTCACCATCGCTGTGGCCAGCGCCACCATTGCGATCCTCATCGTCGGTGAGATCACCCCGAAGACCTTCGCGAAACAGCACGCCACGGCGCTCGCACCCGTGTCGATGCGCGCCCTGTGGTTGCTCTACCAAGCGACCAAGCCGGTGGTGGTGCTCTTCACGTGGATCTCGAAGCTCGTCGTCAAGCTCTTCGGAGGCGAGCTCACCCGCACCGGCCCCTTCATCACAGAAGAAGACATCGCCTTCATGATCCGCCTCGGCTCCACCACCGGCGTTATCGAGCCCGAAGAGCGTGCCATGCTCGACAACGTTTTCGAATTTGGCGAGACCCTGGTGCGCGAAGTGATGGTGCCGCGTCCCGAGATCTCCGCCTTGAAGGCGGGCTCATCGCTCGCGGACTGCCTCGATGAGATCAAGCGCCACGGACACACCCGCTTACCCGTCTACGGCGAGGACATCGACGACGTCATCGGCTTCTTGCACGCCAAAGACCTCCTCACCCGCCTACCCGACATCGATCCCGAGACGTTCGACCTGATGCCCTACGTGCGGCAGGCTCTCTTCGTGCCGGAGCTCGAGAAGATCAGCGAGCTGCTCAAACGGTTTCAGCGCGGCAAGACCCACCTCGCCGTCGTCGTCGACGAGCACGGCGGGACAGCGGGCATCGTGTCGCTCGAAGACCTGCTCGAGGAGCTCGTTGGCGACATCCACGACGAGCACGACGAGGAAGAGGAAGAAGACCTCACCACCCTCGGGGAGGGGCGCTATCTTGCCCTCGGTCGCACCAACATCTTCGAGCTGGGTGATGAACTCGATCTCCAGCTGCCCGACGAGGTGCGCTACGACACCCTCGCCGGCTTCCTGATCGCACAGCTCGGCAAGATGCCCCAGCGCGGCGCGCGCGTGCTCTATCAGGGCTGGTCGTTCCAGGTGCAGGACGTCGACCAGAGGAAGATCAATCGCGTGGAGATCGAGCGCGCACCCCGCGAGGAGCCAGAGTCTTCCCGCGAGGGTCGTCCCGAAGAGCCCCGGGCCGCCCTCGGAGGCTGAGGCGCCGCTCGGGCCACCTCGGCCGCCTCGGGCCTTGTGCCCTTCCAGCGACGAGGGGCACCCTCTCGCTAGGCCGGGCCGAGTGCCTCTGCGACGAGAGCATCTACCTCGGGACTGTCGAAGCGGTTTTCGATGTCGGGCAGCGCGAGCACCCGTTCCATCAGGGCATCCTGTGCTCGTGATCGCTCCAATGCCTCGGCGTAGGGGAGGTGGCTGAAGGTCACCATGCTGTACAGGGGCAGGTAACGATCGCCGTAGCGCTCGTGGATGCGCCCCTCGATCTTTTTGCGCAGTAAAAAGCGAGGGTCTTTCACCTTGTCGCGCATCTCGTAGTAGTTCCCGATCGCGAGTTCGGCGATGGCGTCGCCGTTTGGCTTTCGCTCTTGGGCAAAGCGACCGAGCAGGGAGGGCCAGTCGACGTCGTCATCGGGTCCGTCGCCGAGCAGATCAGCGAGCGCGCGCACATCCTCGAAACCGGCGTTCATGCCTTGCCCGTAGAAGGGCACGATGGCGTGAGCAGCATCGCCCAAAAGGCAGGAACGGCCGCCGTAGTCCCACGGGTCGCAGCGCATTGTGACGAGGTCACCCGTGGGATTTTTGAAAAAGTCTTGCACGAGGTTCGGCATCAAGGCGTGGGCATCTTGAAACGTGCGGGCGAAGAAATCATCGACTGCAGCCTCGCTGTGGAGCTCTGCGAATGACGGCGAGCCCTCGTAGGGCAAAAAGAGCGTCACCGTGAAGCTGCCGTCGAGGTTCGGCAGCGCGATCAACATAAAGCCGCCCCGTGGCCAGATGTGCAGGGCGCCCGGGTCGAGGGCAAAGCGCTCTTCGCCTGCCCGCCCCGTCGCCGGGATGGAGAGCTCTTTATACCCGTGGCCAAGGTAGCTCTGGCTGTAGTTGAAGCGCGGTTTCATCTGCATGGCGAGACGCACCGCGCTGAAAGCGCCATCAGTGCCGAAGAGGAGGTCTCCTTTCACTTCGCTGCGCGCACCCTCGTTGTCCTCGACGACCAGGCGCGTATGGTCGAAGTCGACCTCGACACAACGCCTGCCGAAGCTGAACTCGACGTTGGGCATGCCCTCGGCGTGATTGATCAGCAGTACGTTCAGGTCTCGTCGAGAAACCGAGTGGATCGCTTGGCCCGCACGCCCGTAGGGCTGGAACGCCTGTTGCCCCTGCTCGTCGTGCACCATACGACCGCCCATGGGCAGCGCCAGCGCGAGCACCTCGTCACGCAGCCCTACGGCGTCGAGGCCACGCAAGCCACGGTGAGAAAGCGCTAGGTTGATGGACCGGCCGGCGGACATCTGTTGCTTGCGCATGTCCCCCCGTCGCTCGATCACCCGTACCTTGTGGCCTCGTCGAGCGAGCAGCAGGGCGAGCAGAGAGCCGACGAGGCCAGCACCAACGATGAGGATCTCTTTGCGCGCCATCATGCCACCCGGTCGTCCAACAGGAGAGCAAAGGTCTCCACGAAGCGGTAGACGTCCTCGAAGAGGTTGTAGAGAGGAACGGGGGCCACCCGGATGACATCGGGGCGGCGCAGGTCGCAGATGATTCCTCGCGCTGCGAGCGCTTCGTTCAGCGTCGCAGCGTCGTGTGTGATCCGCAGACTGAGTTGGCAGCCCCGTGCCGCGGGGTCGCGTGGGGTGAGCACGAGGAAGCGCTCGCCTGCGCCAGGTACCGCGTCGAGCATCTCGAGCGCGAAAGCCGTGAGCCGCTCCGATTTCTCCCGCAGGGCCGGCAGGGTCGCCTCATCGAAGAGCGCAAGGGACGCATAGAGAGGGGCCATGGAGAGCACCGGCGCATTCGACAGCTGCCATGACGCCGCGCCTCGCTGCGGCACGAAGTGGAAGGGCATCTCGAAGCGGGTGGCGGGGTCGTTGCCCCACCAGCCCGCGAGCCGTACCAAGTCTCGATTGTCCCCGTGCCGCTCGTGCACGAAAGCGCCCGCAGTCGCTCCCGGGCCTGCGTTCAAGTACTTGTAGGAACACCACGCGGCGAAGTCGACGCCCCAGTCATGCAGCGACAAAACCAAGTTTCCTGCCGCGTGGGCGAGGTCGAAGCCCACCATCGCCCCTGCGGCCTGTGCCGCTTTTGTGATGCGCTCATGCTCGTAGGCTTGGCCTGAATAGAAGTTCACGCCGCCCATGAGAACGAGGGCTACCGAATGCCCGTGTTCCTGCAGGTAGCCCTCGATGTCGTCGGTGCGCAGCTGGTCTTCCCCTGGTCTCGGGCGAAGCACCACCACGGTGTCGTCAGGATCGAAACCGTGCAGGCGCGCTTGGCTCTGAACCGCGTAGCGGTCCGACGGGAAGGCGCTGTCTTCGATGATGATGCGGAAACGCTCTTTCGTGGGGCGATAGAACGAGGCCATCAACAGGTGCAGGTTCACCGTGAGGCCGTTCATCACGACGACCTCGTGCTCGAGGGCGCCCACGAGGCGGGCGAGGGGGGCGCGCAATGGCTCGTCGTAGCTGTACCAAGGGCGCGGTCCCTCGAAGTGGCCCTCCACCGCGAGCTTTTCCCAGGCGCTGAGTTCTTCCTGCAGCAGGCGTCGCACCTCGACGGGCATGAGTCCGAGCGAGTTACCGCAGAGATATGTCAGCTCGGTCCCGCTGCGATCACGGGGGATCGCGAAGCGTGAACGGAAGGGCGCGAGGGGGTCTGTTTTGTCCGCCTCGAGGGCGCGCGCCAAGAACGCAGAGCTTTCAGCCATCGGGGTCTCTTTGCGTAGCGAGGGTTCAGGTAGGCAGTACAGGGAAGAAGAGGGGGCGGGAGGGCGCAGCGTCACTCTCGAGGGGAGCTATCTGCAGCGACAGCAGGTACCGACCTTCCGCGAGCTCGTCGAGGCGGCAAAGCTCGGTCACCGTGCGCTGCCCTTTCTCCCCTGTAGAGACGGCGGAGTGGGCTTGCACGCCCCAGAAGATGCGATGGGCCGACAGGCTGCCCCCGTCGTTCTCACGGTCGAGCGAGGGCAAGTCGGTGAGGAGGTGCGATGTGCCGCTGTCGTCGATGAGCTGCATGGCGTCATCGGTGAAGTAGGGCGGGTTGCTCCCCGAATGGTCTCGTATGCCGACGCCACTGCGGACAACCAAGGCCCAGCCAGAGAGCAGTCCTCGCTGGCCCAGAACTGGGGCCAGTGCCTTTGCGCTGATGACGAGGTCGTCGCTGCGGTGATTGCCGCCATACCGCTCCCCGCTCTGCTCGAGGGGCATTGGGCGGGCGCTCACCACCCTCGCCGGAATGAGCCCTGGTGGTGTCAGTGACGAAACAGGTCGTGCATCGTGCAGGATATGTCCGATGCACTCGGTGTGCGTGCCGTTGCCGTGGGGGAAGAGAACGAGCTCTTCGCAATTCACGCTACCCCCCCGCGCCACGCTTCCGACGAAAGAGCCGAGGGTGACCGGCTCGCGTCTCGCGGCAGGGAGAGAAAAGGCGCCGACCTCACTGCGCCCAAAGCGCACGCCGTGGCCAGCGTCGATACCGCCGGCGAGATCGACCTGCACCCTCTCACCATCGAGCACCACCGTGGCAAGGAGCGGGCTCATCGAAACGCCTCTGGCGTTCTGCCGAGGAACTCGAGGGCTGTGCCCGAGAGCAGCCGCTCCTTCGTCGCAGCGTCGAGGTCACCCGTGCTCTCGATGAGCTCGCCCGGGGTGAGCTCGCCGAGGGGGAAGGGGTAGTCGGTGCCGAGCGCCACACGAGCAGCACCGAAGCGCTCGAGGAGAAGTCGCAGCAGCGCAGGGTCGTGCACGAGGCTGTCGACGTAGAGATGTCGCATCAACGCGCTGGGCGGGGTGGTGGTGCGCGTCTGGCAGAGGTCGGGGCGGGCGAAGAAGCCATGGTCGATTCGACCGATGGTGGGTGCGAAGGCACCCCCGCCGTGGGCAAAGCCCATCTTCAGCCGCGGGAAGCGCTCGATGATGCCCCCCATGGTGACACTGGCCATGGCGAGCGCGGTCTCGGCGGGCATGCCGACGAGCCACTTCAGCCAATGACGCTCCATTCGTTCGGGCGCAAGGATGTCCCAGGGGTGGATGAAGAGGGCGGCCCCGAGATCTTGCGCCGCCTCGTAAAACGGGAAGAGCGCTTCGTCGTCGAGATTCCAGTGATTGATGTGGGTCGCGATCTGTGCGCCGCTAAAGCCTCCTTCTCGCATGCAGCGCTCCAGCTCTTTGACGGCGAGCTCGGGGTGTTGCATTGGCAACGTGCACAGCCCGAGGAAGCGTCGGGGGTGACACGCCATGACTTCGGCGATGTGGTCGTTGAGCAGCTTGGAGAGGTCGAGCACGTCTTCGGCTTTCGCCCAGTAGCTGAACATCACCGGCACTGTGGACAGCACCTGTACGTCGACACCAAGCCGATCGCACTCTTCGATGCGCACGCGCGGATCCCATAGGTTGTGCTCCACCGAGCGAAAGAAGCGGTCGTCTTGCATCATCCGCGCAGAGCACGCATCGGTGTGGTCGAGACGGACGAAGCCGCCGTAGCCATAGCGCGCCTTCAGGTCGGGCCATGACTTCGGCAGAATGTGGGTGTGGAGATCGACCTTCACGCGCGCTCACTCACTGGTTCGTCTCAGGGCAAGGAAGGCATCCAGCGGGACGCTTCATGACCTCGGGGGCATGACATGTCCACAGGACTTACAAGTGCGATGCTCGACGGACGAATAGAAACGCTCGAAGACTGGAGGGAGGTCCTCGACGATGCTGCGCACCTGCAAGTCTTCGCGGTACAGCTGGGCGCCGCAACCCTCGCAATACCACGCGAAGCCGTCGAGCTCACCCTCTCGTCGTCGACGCTCGACCACGAGACCCACCGTGTTGGCAAAACGCCTCGGCGAGTGGGGCACAAAGGCTGGCAGCAGCATGATCTCCCCCTCGCGAATGGTGACGTCGCGGTGAGAGCCGTCTTCGATCACCCGCAGGACCATGTCCCCTTCGAGCTGGTAGAAGAACTCTTCGGCCGGGTCGATGTGGAAGTCGGTACGCGAGTTCGGACCGCCGACGACCATGATCATGAACTCGGTGTCTTCATAGACCACCTTGTTCATCACGGGCGGTTTCAGCAGGTGCCGGTGCTCGTCGATCCAAGCTTTGAAATTCAGCGGCGCGAGTGGCATGGCCTCCCTCCAGAAAGCCCACGCTGACACAGCGTCAGCGATGTCTCAAGCAGCCTCGCCGCCCTCCGCCCTCGACGAGAGAGTCGCCCATCACGCCACTACATGAAAGGCTGCCGTGCCAAGTCCGTCGACGCGCAGCCGTACGCGGTCACCCGCTTGCAGCGCGACCGCGGCGGTGGCGCCTCCCGCGAGCACAATGGCCCCCTCGGGGAGCTTCTCGCCAAAGGGGGCGATGAGGTTCGCGAGGGCGGCGAGCGACCGCGCAGGGTGCTCGAGGATCGCCGCGGAGGAGCCAAGCTCCACCAAACGACGTCCGCTTCCCGCAGGGCCAGTCACCTCCATCACCATGCCGAGGTTCTCCAGCGGGACAGCGCCGGGGGCAACGATGGCGCTGCCGAGCACAAAGCGCGATGATGAAGCGTTGTCGGCCACGACATCGGGTAGGGTGAACTTGAAGTCCTCGTAGCGGCTGTCGATGATCTCAATGGCAGCGCACACCCCTTTCACCGCCGCCAATGCCTCCGCCGGCGTGACGGGACCCACGAGGTCTTCGCCGAGCATAAAAGCGACCTCCGGTTCACAGCGCGGATGGAGGTGCTGCGACAAGGAGAGCGTGCCTCCGTCGTCGAGTCGCATGCGCGCGGTGAGGTGCCCATAGATGGGCTCGTGCACGCCCATCTGTTCCATCTTCGCCCGGCTGGTCAGCCCCATCTTCATACCGATGACATCGTCACCCCGCAGCTTGCGCAGGCCCATCGAGGCGCGTTGTATTCGGTAGGCCTCCTCGAGCGTGAGGGGGTGAGAGGCGCTCAACATCGCGATGGCGCGCGTATGGTCGGCAGCTTCATCGACGAGGGTGGCCAGCTCATGGAGCAATTCATCGCTCAGTGTCATCACGACTCCGTCGCTTGCGTAGGGGAAGAGGGGAGGGGAGTTGCATCGGTTGCCTCGGCGCCTGCGCGCAAGAGCCCCAGGGCCACGTCGACGATCATGTCTTCCTGCCCTCCCACCATCCGTCGTCGCCCGAGCTCTACGAGAATGTCGCGCGGGTCGAGACCAAAACGTGCAGCTGCGCGTTCGGTGTGCAGGAGAAAGCTCGAGTACACGCCTGCATAGCCGAGCATCAGCGCGTTGCCATCGGTAACCACCGGTCGTTGTTGGAGCGGCCGCACGCGCCCGTCAGCCGCCTCGAGCAACGGGTATAGCGTCGCACCGGTCACGACCCCCAAACGCTCGAGTACCGCAACGAGGACCTCCAGCGGACAGTTGCCAGCGCCCGCCCCCATGCCCGCGAGCGACGCATCGACGCGATCAGCGCCCTGCTCGACAGCGATGACGGTATTCGCGACGCCGAGGCCGAGGTTGTTGTGGTTGTGAAACCCTACCTCGCAGCCGAGTTCTTCTTTGAACGCGCGCACCCGCTCGGCAGCTTCATTCATCAAGAGGGCTCCAGCGCTGTCGACGACATAGACACAATGGGCCCCATAGGACTCCATCAGCTTCGCCTGCCGCACGAGCTCGCTCGTCGACACCATATGGGCCATCATCAGAAAGCCGACGGTGTCTAGGCCCATGGCGCGCGCCGCCTCGATGTGTTGCTTGGCGATGTCGGCTTCGGTGCAGTGCGTCGCAATGCGCACGGTGTCGACACCTGACGAATGCGCCCGCTCGAGGTGCTCAATGGTCCCGATGCCGGGCAGCAACAGCGCCACCAAGCGGCTGTGCCGCAGCTCTGCCTTTACCGCGCGCAGATACTCCTCCTCGGTGTGTGCCGAGAAGCCGTAATTGAAACTATTTCCGTTCAGCCCGTCACCGTGGCTCACCTCGATGAGATCGATCTTCGCGTCGTCGAGACGCCGTGCGATGGCCACCATCTGATCGACGCTGTACTGGTGACCAAGCGCATGCATGCCATCGCGCAAGGTGACGTCGTTCAGCAGGAGCTTCTTCCCGCGGGCATTCATGATGCCACCCCCACCAAGCGCTCGCCCACCGCCATCGCTGCGCTGGTCATGATGTCGAGGTTGCCTGCGTAGCGCGGCAGATAATCGCCAGCTCCTTCCACCTCGAGCAGCACCGTCACCTTGCGTCCCTCGACCAGGCCTCTTCCCGGCATGAACACCCCGCCGCGCTCGAAGCGCTCGAAGACTGGCGGCGCTTTCAGCCGATAGCCCGGCACATAGCGTTGGACGCTCGCGACGACGTCCTCGATGGCGCCGGTCAAGGTCTCATCGTCGCTTCCCTCGACGAGGGCGTACACTGTGTCTCGCATGATGAGGGGGGGTTCAGCAGGGTTCAGGACGATGATGGCCTTGCCGACCTCGGCGCCACCGACCACCTCGAGGCCACGTGCCGTGGTCTCGGTGAACTCGTCGATGTTTGCGCGGGTCCCGGGGCCAGCGGAGCGCGAGGCGATGGAGGCAACGATCTCGGCGTAGCGCACCTTGCTGTGCCGCGAGAGCGCCCACACGATGGGGATGGTGGCCTGCCCACCGCAGGTGACCATATTCACGTTCGGCGCCTGCAAATGCTCGTCGAGGTTAGCCACCGGCACGACGTAGGGCCCCTTCGCCGCGGGGGTCATGTCGACCATCCGCTTGCCCCGAGCTGCGAGTACTTCTGCGTGATGGAGGTGAGCTTTGGCGCTGGTGGCGTCAAACACCACGGCGATGTCGTCGAAGCGCGGATGGGCCAAGAGGCCCTCGATGCCTGCACTCGTCGTGGCTACACCCCTGCGCTCCGCACGGCGCAGGCCGTCGGAGTCAGGGTCGATGCCCACCAAGAGGAGAGGCTCGAGCACGAGGCTCCGCTCCTGCATCTTCACGAGCAGGTCGGTGCCAATGTTGCCTGAGCCGAGAATGGCTGCCAGCTGTCGTTGCATCCCCTCGCTATCGACGAGCGCGAGGGGAATGAAAAGTGGGCAGCCGCGACAATTGCTCCCTACCGCGTCAGCCGCTGAGGGACTCCGACGCCTCCGCGTACATCGCCTCTGCCATCTTGTGGGAGACGGCTTCGAGGTTCTGGATCGCCACCTTCACCCCAGCGATATCCGAGCCCATGAGCGCTTCCTTTAGCTCGTCGAGGTAGGCCTCGATGTCTGCCTTGTCTTGGTCTTCGAGGACGTGGCCGTACTCCTCGAGGGCCTTCTCGGTCGTGTAGATCAGGCCTTCGGCGTTCTGCTTCACATCCGCGAGCTCACGTTTCTTGAGGTCGTCGCTGCGCGCCTCTTCAGCCTCGGCGATCATCGCCTGCACTTCGTCTTCGCTCAGGCCCGACGACGACGTGATACGTACCGACTGCTGCTTGCCCGTGCCAAGGTCCTTTGCGCCAACGTGCACGATGCCGTTGGCATCGATATCGAAGGTCACCTCAATCTGCGGTACTCCACGCGGCGCGGGCGGGATACCGACGAGCTCGAAGCGCGCGAGGGTCTTATTGTCCTCTGCCATGGGTCGCTCCCCTTGGAGGACGTGGACACTGACCATCGGCTGGTTATCGACGGCGGTGGAGAACACCATGGCCTTGCGGGTCGGGATGGTGCTGTTCTTGTGGATGATCCCCGTGGCCACGCCGCCCGCCGTCTCTACGCCGAGGGTCAGCGGGGTGACGTCGAGCAAAACGACGTTCTTCACCGCGCCGGAGAGCACTGCCCCTTGCACCGCCGCGCCAATGGCGACGACCTCATCGGGGTTGATCTCTTTGTTGGCATCTTTGCCGAAAAAGGCCTTCACCTTGGACTGAACCAGCGGCATGCGCGTCATACCGCCCACGAGGAGAACGTCGGTGATCTGCTCTTTGGTGAGCCCCGCATCTTGCAGCGCGATGCGGCACGGCTCCAGCGAGCGCTCCACTAATTCATCGGTGAGCTCTTCGAGCTGGCTGCGGGTCATCGCGCAGGTGAGGTGCTTCGGCCCTGTGGCGGTCGCGCAGATGAAGGGCAGGTTGATGTCGGTGTCGAGCGATGACGAGAGCTCGTGCTTTGCCTTCTCCGCCGCTTCACGGAGTCGCTGCAGCGCCATCTTGTCTTTGCGGAGATCGACGCCATGCTCGTCGAGGAATCCCTGTGCAAGGAAATTGATGATGCGTTGATCGAAGTCTTCACCACCGAGGTATGTGTCACCGTTCGTGGCCTTCACTTCGAACACGCCATCCGTCAGTTCGAGGATCGAAATATCGAAGGTGCCGCCACCGAGATCGTAAACGGCCACGATGCCGCCGTTGCCCTTGGCGTCGAGACCATGGGCGAGGGCCGCAGCCGTAGGCTCGTTGATGATCCGCTTGACCTCGAGCCCAGCGATTCGACCCGCGTCTTTCGTCGCCTGTCGCTGGGAGTCGTTGAAGTACGCGGGCACCGTGATGACCGCCTCGGTGACTTCTTCTCCCAGATAGTCTTCCGCGGTTTGCTTCATCCGGCTCAGCACCATCGCCGAGATCTCAGACGGGGACATGGGCTTGCCCCGCAGCGACACCCAGCTGTCACCGTTGTCATGGGCTACGATGGAGTACGACGCCGTCTGGATGACGCGGGCGACCTCGTCCGAATCGAACTTCCGACCGATGAGCCGCTTGACCGCCTGCACGGTGTGCTCGGGGTTCGTTACCGCTTGGCGCTTCGCGATCTGTCCGACGAGGCGCTCCCCGCTATCGGTGATCGCCACCACCGAGGGCGTCGTTCGAGCGCCCTCGGAGTTCGGGATGACCACAGGCTCGCCCGCCTCCATGAATGCGACGCAGCTGTTGGTCGTTCCAAGATCGATACCGATGATTTTGCCCATGTACCTTCGCTCCCGTCGTCGCTCTCTGCATGAAGAGAGCCCTGGCCGCTACTCCGCGCTGTCCGAACCTTCCCGGTCACTCGCTGCTGCGCCGCCATCGTTGACGGCCGCACCCTCGAGGCTCCCCCCCGTAGATACCACCACCATGGCCGGCCGTACGAGTCGCCCATGAAGGAGATAGCCCTTCTGGTACTCCTCGACCACGGTGCCAGACGGCACCGAGGGGTCTTCCCGTTGCGCTACCGCTTCGTGCAGCGCGGGGTTGAAGGGGGTGCCAAGGGCCGCGAAACCCTCCACGCCGAATTTGCCGAACGTGTCGGCGAGTTGTTTAAAGACCATCTCCATCCCGCCGGTGAGGTTCTTGATGGCCTCGTTCATCTCGGCTTGGCCGCTCTGTCGCACCGCCTGTAAGGCCCGGTCGGCGTTGTCGAGCACCGGCAAGACTTCTTTGAGCATGCGCTCGTTGGCGTACTTGACCGCCTCGTCTTTCTCGCGCGCTTGCCGCTTCTTGAAGTTCTCGAAGTCGGCCGTCACGCGGAGCAAGCGCTCCTGCATCGTCTTCGCTTCTTTTTGGGTTTGCTCGAGCGCCGCGAGGGCTTCGTTCTTCGCTTGAATCATCGCCTCGAGCATGGCGTTCTGCGCCGAGGGCTTCTTGGCAGGCGCAGCCGGGGCCACATCGTCGTCGAGGAGCACAGCCTCCTCGTCGGGGAACGACTGGACGGCGGCTTCTCCTTCGAGGCTCCTCTCGCTCCGGCCCGCGAACTGCCGCTCCAGCTCTTCGTCGGCCGGTGAAGCTGCGCGCTCGTCTCCCGCCGGCGGGGCCTCAGATGACTTCAGCACCTCTACCCCGTCGACGTCGAACTCCTCTTCAGCCGCGAGTCGCTCCACGCTCTTGAGCGCTTCCTGCACAGCGTCACTCTCTCCGTCTCTCGATCGCTTTGCTTCATTGGTCATCGCTTACAACTGCACCGGGCGTCTAACGCCTCAAAAAAGACCCCCTCTGGCTACCACAGAGTGCGGGTCCGAGCCCAGGTTCATGCCGCAATTCTCCCACCGAGGACGGGGCATCACGGGATGCCCACGCGGCGGGCCTAAGGTAACGGCCATCATGCCGCGTGCAACGCGGCTTGATAGTCGCTTCGCTGCAGGCTTTACCGCAAGACGTCCGAGATCATCTGCGCGGTAAACTCCACCAGCGGTACCACCCGTCGATAATCCATGTGCACCGGCCCGATGACGCCGAGCGCACCAAAGACCTCTCCGCCAGCACCGTATGACGACGTCACCACCGACAACTCCGCCAGCTCCCGCAGGGGATTCTCGTCGCCGATGAAGATGCGCACTCCGGGGGCCTTGTCCGCGTGGTCGAGCAGGGCGAGCAGCTTTTCCCGTTCCTCAAGAAGTGCGAGCACCTCTTGCAGTCTGCCCACGTCCTTCGCTGCCGCATCGGCGAGGAGGTGGCGTTGTCCCTCCACGAGTACCGCTTCGCTCGCCGCTCGGTCCTCATGGGCGAGCACAGCTCGGCCGAGAGCGATGGCGTCTCGCTCGAGCTGGACGC
The DNA here is from genome assembly GCA_049429145.1 of Myxococcota bacterium. Classification (GTDB taxonomy): domain Bacteria; phylum Myxococcota; class UBA727; order UBA727; family CAYLZW01; genus JBMTAX01. The sequence continues at coordinate 4,692 of JBMTAX010000002.1, read as the reverse complement.
GCTCCGCGTGTGCGGCCCTCACCTCCCGCTCCAGCAGTGAACGGACCTCTGCGAGGGACTTGCCCGCGACGAGGCCGCTCAAGTACCGGCCCATGCGCAGGAGTTCTCCATCGTCGGGCAAAGGCCTCTCGGGGCCGCCGAGGCGTCGCTCCGTCATCTCCACCAGTCGATTCTGCACGCTGCCGTCTTGGGTCACCAAAATGACGAGCAAGGCATCATCTCTCACCCGCACCAACTCCAGGTGACGAAGACGTACGCCCTCGGGTCGAGGGGCGCGCACGAGGCAGGCCTTCTGGCTGAGACGTGCGAGGACACGGCCCGCCTCTTCCACCGCTTTGTCCACGGTCGGTGCCTCTTGCACCCGCTGCGCGATCTCCCGACATAGGTCGGCAGGAGGGGCGTTCAGTTTGAGCAAGCTGTCGACGTAAAACCGCAGCCCCAGCGAGGTCGGCACCCGACCCGCGGAGGCGTGAGGCTTGTCGATGAGGCCTCGTTCTCCGAGCAAACCCATCACCGCACGGATGCTCGCCGACGACAGCGCAAGGCGCTGCGCGAGCGCCCCACTCCCCACTGGTTCACTGCGGTCGAGGTGCTCGTGGATGACAGCCTCGAGCACACGCTGCTCCCGCGCGGTCAACGCGGGCCCATCGGCGCGAGGCGGTGGGAAAGAAGACATGGCCTAGTGTCTGCTGCGAGAAAAGAGTGCCTTTCTTGCAGCCTGACAACAACCGGGGGGTAGGCGCAAGCGCGCGCACTCCCGACGCATGCTGCTCGGGGCCGCCGCCGCGGGCGGATCAGCGCAGCGGCGATTGAAGACGCTGCCGCAGGGCTTGGCGGGCGCGCTCGGCCTCGCCGCGGATCAGGCCACTCGTCCCAGGCATCAGGTCATGCCCGTCCGCGAGACGACGCTCTACCTGCGAACAAAGTTCCACCACGCGACAAGCCCCCACCGTCGCGCTCGCTCCCTTGAGGGCGTGCAGCGCCTGCGTCGCGTCCTCGAGACGTTTCCCCGCGACCGCATCGTCGAAGGTGTTCATCCGGCGTTCGACGTCGCCTCGATAGGTCTCGAGCAAATCGGCGACGAGGTCTTCCTCCGGGGCCCCCACCTCCGCGAACAAGCGGATGATCCGGCGGACGTTCTCCTCGTCTAAGACGGGCAGTGGCGCGAGCGCCTCTGCGAGATCGGTCATACAGCTTCCCCTCCGACCCGCGCACTCGGAGCACAGTTCTCGCCGGACGTAAACTCCGGTCCCGACCTGTCAGCGCCGCCAGACGAAGCCGTGGCTTCTGGTTTCACTCTTCCGGAAGCGGGGCTTGCATGGCATACCGTTCGCCGAAAACGGCTCGACGCAGGAGACTCCCCATGACCTCGGCCCTCAAGGTTCGGCTCCCCTTCGCCCTTCTCGGACTCGCTACCGCGGCGCTGTCTGGTTGCGGTCCCGTGCAGTCCACGGAGTGCAAGCAGTATCTGGAGTGCCAAGCCGCCATCGACACCGAGGCCGGGACCTCCACCGCCGATGGCCTGACCGTTTCTTACGGCGAGAGTGGCACCTGTTGGAGCAGCACCGCTGAAGCCGCAGAGAGCTGCACCAACGCCTGCATCGACGCGCTCGACGCCATCTACGCCTCCTACCCCGAAGTTCAGGCTTGCGCGCCCGCCGCTGCCGAGTGAGGCGTCGGGACGTCTCTGCTTCCCTCTCCCCATGGGCATGTCATGACGCTGCGCGCTGCTTTCGCTTTCTCGGTGGTTAGTCTCTCCCTGCCTGTTGGGTGTGGCAGCGCGACGCGCAATGCTTGTGAGCGATGGCAGGATCACCTCCTCAGCCTCGATTGCGTGCCCGATGATTACGAGGTGGGCGTCGACTGTCGGGAGTTCGACGACTACCCGTGTGACGCCACCGCCTATTTCGAATGTCTCGAGCGGGCCGATACGTGCAGCGCTGATGGGGAGTACCAAAGTGACCCTGCGGCCTGTTCCTCGCCTTGCTGACCGGCAGCGCGTTGCGACGGCGTCAGCCCCACGATAACGTTGACCCGAACGCGTTCTTTCGCCAGGAGCCCCCTGTGCGTCGTCTTCTCGGCGGCTCGTCCTTGTTGCTCGGCCTTCTCCTCGGGGGCTGCGACTCCCCCAACGCGACGAGCTGCGAAGCTTTCGTCGATCACTTCGATGCACTGCCCTGCGCCGCGGGTAAGCAACCCGGCGTCGATTGCAACGCCTTCGCCGACTACCCCTGCGACGTCACCGACTACTTCGACTGTCTCCAGGGAGCACACACCTGCAACGAGAGCGGTGAACTCGAGGTCAACCTCACCCTCGAGGGCAGCGATGACCTCACGGCGAACTGCGCCGACCTCCTCGACTGCGAAGGTTGACCCCGTGCCTCGGATGCAGGCCAACCGCCGGGGCTTATGCCTCCTATGGGTGGCGGCGATGTGGTCGCAAGGCTGCGGTGTAGGCCAGAGCGACGCTTGCCAGCGCTACGTCGCCTGCCAGCGAGCCACCGATGACGCCTTCCGCCTCTCCCCTGGCACCGACACGGCCGACTTCGAAGAGCCCGGTCAATGCTGGCGCGGCTCCATCGAGCAAGCTGATCGCTGCACGGCCCTCTGCGAGGACGCCCGCGCTGCTCTGGCCGCCGCCGCGGCGGAGCTAGGGGTCGACCTCGCATCGTGCGCCCCTCCTGCGACCTGACGAGCGACCTTTTTCCGCCACCTCCACCGCGGTGGATGAGGTAGGATACATGACTACCCCACCGAGATCTTTGGGTTTTCCCGCAACGCGAGGTCCTTGCCGCCGATAGTCCTCCTGAGGGAACGAAGCCATGATCCACCGACTCTCCCCCAGCGCCATTCCCCATACGCTCGCTTCCGCCGCATCCCGCAGTGAGGACAACTCTCAAGCCGCCCGGCGCCCAGCCGCATCGGAGACCGCCGCCGCGGTTGACCGCTTCGAGCCCAAGACGTCTAGCTCCGGGCAGCTCATCGCCGGGAACCCCGCCTTGGCCGCCAGTGCGCTCATGATGAACGCGCTCGTGCTCCTCACTCCGGGCAACACCACGATGACCGCGGGAGACCCCGTGTCGGGTTCTGTCGGCAGGTCCCGGCAAAACACGGAGCTTGTTCTCCCGAGGCGCGGACTCGGCGGGGTCTGAGGCGTTCCGTGGCTCTGGCGGGCCCCTCGCCCAGGGAGTTTCTCTGATCAGCATCCCCGCAAGGGTCCGCGACCGCCCTCTTCGTACCGCGCCAGGGTTGCCCCCTGCTTTCCTTACGCTCCGCCCCACGAAGCCGATGGCGTAGTCGAGCTACTCTTCCCCCATGGTCGCTCAGAGCGCACGCTACCGGGAGCTGTCTCCCCTCGCCGAAGGCGGCATGGCCACCTTAGCGCTCGCGCTGCGCGACGACGGCAAAGAGGTGGTGATCAAGCGGGTGCGACCCCCCTTTGATCGAGACCCCGTGTTCGCCCGCATGTTTCACGACGAGGGTCGGCTGTGCGCTGCCCTCGACGGTGAGCTCTTCCCAGCACTGCTCGACCAGGGCACCGACGAGCACGGCCCCTATCTGGTCTTCGAACTCGTCGAGGGCACCGATCTGGCCCACGTGCTCGAGGCCTGCTGTGAGAGGGGCGAGGGACTCGAGCTTCCCGTCTTCTTCGGCGTCGCCCTGCCACTGCTGCGGGCCGTCGCTCGCGCCCACGCCCTCGTCGACGACAAAGGCACCTCGCTCAGGGTTATCCACCGGGACATCTCCCCAGGCAATGTGCTGCTATCGGTCGACGGCGATGTGAAGCTCGCCGATTTCGGTGTGGCCACCAGCACGCTCAAAACGGAGCACACCTCCGTAGGCGAGCTGAAAGGCAAGTATGCCTACATGGCCCCCGAGCAGACCCGTGGTGAACCACTCGACGGGCGCGCCGACCTCTTTGCCGTCGGGGTGGTGCTATGGGAGTGCCTCGCTGGACGGCGTCTGTTCGACGCGCCCACCGATGCTGACGTCGTGCAAGCGGTGCGTCACGCGGAGGTGCCAGACATCACGGGACAGCGCAGCGATATGCCCGTGGAGCTCACGACGCTCCTTGATCATCTGCTCGCAAAAGACGCGACCGCGCGGCCCCTCTCCGCTGACCAGGCGTTGCGTGAGCTCGAGGGGTTGGCGGCCGCTCTCGGCCTCGATCGCGGGGGGCGCAGCCACGTCGCCCGCTGCGCCCGCGCCCACCCTCGTCGAGAGGCGAGTCTACGCGCCAGCGATGGTCGCGAACGTCGACGCACCCAGCGTGTGGTGAACGGGGCAGGTCCCGATGGTTTGAACGAGCTACACCCGCCCGCTCCACCTGCGGAGCGGTCTGTGCGCAAGCGGTCTGCGCGCGCCGTCGTCGCTGCGGCCCTGTTGATCACGGTCGCGGGACTGGGGCTTGCTATGGCGACTGCTTCCTTCTTTGGGGACGACGATGACCAGCGCTCGTCGACGGCCATGAACTCATCAGACCGACGAGCAGGGCCCGTGCCTTCCTCTCCGCCGAAGACATCCGACGTGGGAGACTCGGGGAGCAGCGCCATGGCACTCAAGCTTGCGGCACCTGTGCCCGCCGTGTCTGCACCTGCTGTGTCTGTGACCGCGTCGACGGTGGGGGATGCCTCAACACCCGCGCGTGGGCGCCCGCGCGACCAAAATGACCGCGCCGCCTCGATTGAAAAA
>JBMTAX010000001.1:0-32918 GCA_049429145.1 Myxococcota bacterium | reverse complement strand
GGGTTCACGAGCTTTGGTGACTGAGCAAGTCACCCTCCTTTTGCCGCCCGGCGCCCAGGGCATCTTGCAGCTATGGTTCCGGATCGAGGCCAAAGACGGACGAGTCTGGTGGGACAGCGATGGAGGACGCAATCATCTCGTCGAGGTGATGCCAGGCGCGGAGGTCTTCCTTTCTTTCGAGGGCGTGGCAGCGAGTCCTCGTTGAGTGGCGCTGGCGAGGGAATGCTTTCGTCACGCGAAACGCCCGTTAGATTCCTCCGTCTTCCCCCGGGTACCTCTCTTGGCACAGCCTGTAGTGCCCGACATTCTCTCAGGCGCTCTCCGCTTGGCGGGGACGGAGGAGCTCTTCGTGGCAGACCGGCAAGGCCAGGGCAGAAATCTCGAGGACCCCTTCCCGCCGGTACCAGGCAGCGCGCTGCTGTCTCCATCGGATCGCGCCACATTGCTCGACGACGGACTCGCCTATGTGGAGCGACGAGCCCGTTATTCCCCGGCGCTCTTCCTTGCGATGATCACCCTGCTCGGGGTGGCGACGGACTATCCGGGAACGCACCCCATTCCCTATTTCACCTTCCTGTCTTTGCTCTGTGTCGCGGCTGCATTTCGCGTCTTTGCGCAGCACGCACTGCGTGCGCGCCCTCAATGGAATTATCTCGTTCGATTGCGGCTCTTTATCATCGGCATTTTCGCCACCGCCGTGGTGTGGGCAGGGTTCGCGCTCACCACCAGCGCCCTCTACGGCGACGATTGGGTCGCCTTCAACGCGCATGCCACTCTGGTCTTCGCGGCCATCGCGACCGTCTTCGCCTACGGTCCGCTGCTCCGCACCGCCATGAGCCTCACCGTCGTCTTGATTTCTCCTGCGATCATCGGCCTCTTTTTGCTCGAAAATGAGAGCGCACCGTTTTACGCCGCGGCCGCGGTGGTTTTTTGCGGTGCCTTTCTCCCCTTGTTGCCGCGTCTGCACCACGAATATTGGATCAGCGCCGTCAACGCTCGTCGCATTGAACTGCAGGCCCGTGAGCTGGAGCGGGCGAAAGTAGTCGCTGAGCGCGCAAGCGAAGCCAAGAGTGACTTCCTCGCGACAGTAAGCCACGAGATTCGAACCCCCTTGAGCGGGATCTTGGGGGCGGGCGCACTTCTGTTGCGGATGCCACTCGGTGAAGAGCAGCGCGACCACGCGGCGACGATGCAACGGTCGGCTCATGACTTGCTGCGCCTCATCGACGAGCTGCTCGAAGCCGCTCGCCTCGACAAGGGTCGTGTCGAGTTCCAGCGACATCCCTTCGCACCGGCACAGCTCGTCCTCGAGACGACAGGGCTCTTCGAGGCGAGCGCCCGCCAAGCGGGTCTGTCGATGCATGCGCGCGTCGACCCTGAGACTCCCTCGATCTGGAGCGGCGACGCGGGTCGCATCAAGCAGGTCTTGACCAATCTCGTGAGCAACGCGGTGAAGTTCACCGCCGCGGGTAGTATCGTCGTCGAGGTGACCTTTGTCGCAGCGACAGAGAGGGTTCGTTTTTCGGTGACCGATACCGGACGCGGTGTCAGCGCGTCGCAGCGTGCGCGGCTTTTCCATCGCTTCCAGCAGGCTGACGACACCATTTTTTCCCGCTACGGCGGCAGTGGCCTTGGGCTCGCGATTTCTGAAGAGCTCGTACGGGCGATGGGAGGCGAGCTGCGCCTCGAGAGCGAAGAAGGAGCGGGCTCGTGCTTCTGGTTCGACCTCCCTTCGCTCCAGGCGATCGAAGCATCCGAGGGCCACGGTAAGCCCCTCGGGGACGACGTCGGGATGAATCCCGTCGCCGCCGATGGGGCTGCCCTTGTAGGTCCTTCCGCTGTGCTCCCCAATGTCTCCGAGGCGGTGCCTGTATCGAAGGCTGCGTCTGCAGCTGCACGCACCAGCCCAGGTAACGCGCCCTTGGTTTTGTTGGCCGACGATGATCCAGTGCTCCGCAAAGTCCTCGGTCTCATGCTCAGCCGCGTGGGGTGCCGTGTCATCGATACCGATGACGGCAAGAAGGCTGTTGCGCTGGCGCGGGCCCAGGCTTTCGACCTCATCTTCCTCGACTGCCAGATGCCCGAGCTCAGTGGCCTCGACGCTACGAATCATATTCGCAGCGAGAGCGTGAACCTACACACACCGATTGTGGGGATGTCTGCCAACAACTCATTCCAATTGCGCGAGGACTGTTTGGCCCGCGGCATGAGTGACCTGCTCTACAAGCCCATCGGAATGGACACCGTGGCCGATTTGGTGGGCCACCTGCTCGCGACGAAGGAGTTCCAGGTGCTGTCGTCGTGGCCGATGCCGCCCTCGGATGGCGTCGCTGCGTCGCGAACCCCATCTACTGCTGCGATGTAGCTGTGCTTCCGCGGGGTACCGAGAACGATGTTGTCTGAGGACCGGCGGCACGCGGTGGTTCGCGGGGCCAAAGCCGCAGATGCAGTCGAAGAGCGTCACCTACGAAAAGGCACTGTCCTCCATGCAGGCAATGCTCAGCAAGCCATGGGGAGACCGAGGTTCAGCGACGGTGTGGAGCAATCCTCTGTTGGCAAAGGGCGAAGCAGCATAGGGGCGGTCTCGTCGTCAGAGCATCCAACCGAGCAGCACCAATCGGAACGCGAGCTCTCCTCTCCACGTGACTGCCATCGCGATCTGCGGGAGAGGATACCGGGGCGCGATGCAGCTGATGGCAACTCGCCGCCCACCAAGCGCGATGCGGGTGTCATGGGGCCCGATGCACCGTCTGGCGTTTTTCTACGAGGCATCCGTTTCGAGCAGGCATCATCATGGGGCTGGGCGAGAGCACCAGCGAACCCCCAGTTCGTTCGCCCGAAGCCTGCCATCGCAGCTCGTCACGTCGACGTGGGCACGAATGCGAGCGTCCCACCCAAGCGGCGCTCGGTAGATCGCCGCACTCCCCACGCGCCCTTTGGCCAGTGGCAGCGAGGCGAGGCACGTGACGCGAGCGCAAGGAATGTCACGGCCTCGAGGGTGGCGCCGCGGAGTCGCGTCAGCAACGGTGGTCGCAGGTCGTGGCGACAGTGGCTCCAGCGCGCAGTGTGGACGATGACGACGCCGTGGACCCCGCACACCCGCGCAGTCCTCGTCGAGCCGAACGGACATGCTCCGAGACCGACGACTACGGCTCACCACTGTCAGACTTGATGTTGCACGGTGGCCTCACGCCACACTGTGCTGCCGAAAACGTCACGCACCGGGGGCCGTGGGCCCTCGTTGAACGCGACGAGATCGACTGACGAAGAACGTCAGCGTGGCAGCCGCTCGCCACGCCCGCCATCGTGGACATATGGCGGTCGTGGCATCGGCCCTCGCTCAGGAGTTGGATTTCTCGGAGCCACTGAACAGGGAAAAGAAGTCTCGCACCCAGGTGCCCGACGTCTCGCTACCCGCTAGTTTCTCCAGCTCGCCGTCGTCGAGGACGATAGCGCCGCAGTCGAGGCACTTCTCAACTTCCACGTCACGCCACTGGATGGTCTGCAGGTTCCAGCCGCACTTCGGACAATGCATGTGGTGGAGCTGTTTCTGCGCCTCCCGTTCCTGGGTGGCGACGCTGCGCAGCTTCTCCTGGTGAAGCTTCTGCAGCTTCAGCGCATCTTCTCTCGCAAAAAACTCGTCTTCGTTCCGTGAACCTGCGCTCATGTCATCGATCCTTTCCTAAATGAAACCATAGGCCAGCATCGGTTTTGTCTGCCCGGTCGTCAACGCTGCTCCACCCACCGCAGAGGCCGCCCGGGCAGGTGCCTGCCCATGCCAAGGGAGAAGGCGCGCTGGAAAGCCGAAGGGGGTGAACCCGCTGACGCTCGCCGTGACGGTCGTTCGTGTGGTGTCCCCCGGGTCGCTTTGACGCGCGGTCCCTGCTCCGCGTAAGGTGATCTCCCACTTTGATGGAGTGTACGGATGAGCGGAATTCTCCTCATCGACGCCGAGCAGCCTTTCGCGAGCGACTTGGTCGCTGCTCTCAAGACCGAAGGCTACGCGGTGACGCAGCTCGACGACGGCAAAGAAGGACTCGAGGTTGCGCGAGACCAACGACCTTCACTCATCGTGCTCTGCGTAGAGCTCCCGAAGATGAGTGGCTATTCCATCTGCAATAAGCTGAAAAAAGACGCCGACCTCAGGGACATCCCGCTGATCATCACCTCGAAGGAGGCGACGCCCGAGACCTTCGCCCAGCACAAGAAGCTGAAGACACGCGCCGAAGACTACCTCATCAAGCCCTTCGAACCCGGCGCGCTGCTCGAGAAGGTCGCCGCCTTGGCCCCCGTCCAGGGGGTGACCGGCGGTCCGAGCGAACTCGACGTGGAGGCCATCTCCCTGGAGGCTGACCTCGATGGCTTGTCGTCTTTGCGTGACGACGACGACGGCCTCGATGCGGACGCCTTGCTGGCTGGTCTTGATTCGGGGCCCGATGAAGCGCTCGCTGGGGACGACGAGGAAGCTCTGCTCGACAGCCTGGGCGCCGATGACGGTCTCGGCCTCGGCGCGGACGAGGACCTCGGTCTCGGGGATGAAGGCGCGGGTACTTCTGTGCACGCCGACGACGAGGAGTTCTCGCTGGGGAGCGGCGACGGTGAACTCGACCTGCCCGATGATCTCGACCTCGAAGGCGCGGGCCAAATGACGGCTCATGTGCCCGCTCTGCTCGAGGATGACCTTGGAGAGGCTGCCCTGCTCGACAAGGCCCTCGAGGAGTCATCGCTCGATGAGCTGGCCGCTGCCGCTGCGTCGTCGAGTGACGACGAGGGTGGGATCGCTGACGATGACCTGGGTCTCGACCTCGACCCAGCTCCTGTGGCTGCGCCTCGCAGCCAAACTCCGGTCGCACCCTCGCAGGTGCCGGTAGGCAGCGACGACCTCGCTGCGCTGTCGTCGTTGCGCCGGGACAACACCGAACTCAAGGCGCGGGTTGCCGAACTCGAAGCCCGATTGAAGGCGGCAGAGTCGAGCGCGAAGAACGCCCAAGAGACCCTCAGCTCCACCCAGTCCTCTTCGTCGTCCACTGCGCGAGAGGTCTTGAACCTGAAGGAGCAGGTCCGCGCGCGCGACAAAGACCTCGACAAGCTCAAGGATGAGATCTTCGAGCACGAAAAGCGCGCTGTCGAGCTGCAGGAGCAGATCGATGCTGCCCGCGGTGAAGCCCACGGGTTTCAAGACGCGCTCGCCGAAAAAGACACCGAGCTTGCGCGCGTGTCCGCCGAAGTCGAGGCGCTGCGACAAGAGCGGGATGACCTCGAACAGCGGGCTACCGAGCGGGTCGAGAGCGCACGAGCGGAGCTGGCCCAGCAAGCGTCGTCGCTTGCGGTCCTGGAACAAGAGCGTGACGAGCTTTCCGCGAAGGCTGCAGCGCTTCAGGCCGACGCACAGGCAGCCCGCCATCAGCTCAAGGCCGCGGAGGCCTTGCGTGCAAAAGCGCGGGCCGCGGCGGAGCAGACGCTGCAGCTCCTCTCCGAGGCGAGCGTTGCGACCAATGGCGAGGCGGATCTCGACCTTGACGCGCTCGATGTGTGAGACCAAGTTGCCACGACGAGGTCCAGTGTGGCCTTTCCCTCGGGCACCGACGGCACCGCTGGGCGTCGCCGGGAGCATTCCGTGTCCCCGTCTCTGTGGGCTTCGATGCACGATGAACGAGGCAGGGGACCGCGATGACGATGGCTCATGCGCTAAGGCGACCGGAGCGCATGAGGGGAGCCCGTCTATCAACGGAGGGAGGGTGTGGCGGTGACGGTGAAGACAGCGATCATTCCCGTGGCGGGGCTCGGCACACGTTTTTTGCCTGCGACGAAGGCGATCCCGAAAGAAATGCTCCCCATCGTCGACAAGCCAACGTTGCAATACATCGTCGAGGAGGCCTTCGCGGCGGGAATCGAGCATATCGTCCTCGTCACCGGGCGTTACAAGAGCGCCATCGAGGATCACTTCGATTACAGCTACGAACTCGAGGATACGCTCCGGCGTCGAGGCAAGAGCGACGAGGTAGAACGTCTGCGCGCCATCGCGGACATGGGCCGCATTTCTTCGGTGCGGCAGAAGGCGCCCCTCGGCCTTGGGCACGCGGTGCTCACGGGGCGCGCCCTCGTCGGGGAAAACCCCTTCGCGGTATTGCTCGGCGACGACATCGTCCGCACCTCCCCCGCTGAGGGGCCTTGCATCGGCCAGCTCATCGAGGCCTTTCATCGCACGGGGGTTGGTCAGGTGGCCCTCATGACTGTGCCGCGCGAAGAGGTGCACAAGTACGGTGCCGCCGAAGGGCAGCGAGACCCCGAGGATGAGCGAAGCTTCCGCATCACTCGCCTGGTCGAGAAACCTCCCCGTGGCACCGAGAAGACCGACCAAGCGGTCATCGGGCGTTACGTGTTGCCCGCTTCTATCTGGGCCATCCTCACCGAGACCGCTCCTGGCAACGGCGGTGAGATCCAGTTGACCGATGCGCTCGCGTCGTTGCTCGCGACCGAAGGGCTGATGGGCTGTCGTTTGTCGACGCCGGCGACAAGCTCGGCTACCTGCACGCGAACCTCCTCGAGGCGCTGTCTCGGGATGAACTGCGGGCTGGGACTCTGACCCTGCTCCGGGAGCTGTTGCACGATGTCGATTTTCCCCGCGGGTAGGCGCGCCACAGCGCTCTTCACCGTCGTTCTCCTGCTCGTCGGGGCGACCGCCGCGAGCGCATTTCGTCCGAGCACCCCCTGGCTCCTCGCCCAGGCGGCACAGAAGCAACTGAAGCGGGAGGTGCGCACCCTACGGGTCACGCAGGAGACGACGCTCTATGGACTAGAGAGCGCTCCTCGTGGTCTCAGCGTGCCCCAGCGCACCTGGGTGCTGGCGCCGTTCTCGTGGCGCGAGGAGCTCGAGTTCGACAACGGTCCCGAGGTGCGCATTCGCACGACCAAGCAGGAAGTCTTGCTGCGGCCCGGGGAGAAGCCCAAGACCAAGAAGCCAGAGGCTGACCTCGTCGCGGATTTCTTGGGGGGCGGAGCGCCTCTCGAGCGCAAAGAGATCGCGGAACGCCTCATGCTCGACCTGCGGCAGCTGAAGATCGACACGGGCGTGGTCTCCTTCGCGCGTTTCGATGGGCGTGTCGCCTACCTCATCGGCTCGAAACCGTGGGAGAACGACAAGCCGCAGGTCTGGGTCGACAAAGATACGTTGCAGCTCCTGCGCGTCGTCACGTTCGAAAAGCGCGGGACGACCGAGGAGCGCCGCGAGGTGCGTCTCCTTGGATATGGTTCGGCCGAGGGGGGCAGCTGGTTTCCGAAGACCGTCGAGTGGTGGGTCGGCGATCGTCTGCTGCGCCGCTCCGTGACGAGGGGTGTGGAGAAAAACGAAGCGCTCGAGCGCAGTCTGTTCGAGGCGCCGTAGCCCATCGCACTAGTGCCAGGGAGGCGCCACGGGAAGCGTGAGGTGAAAGGTCACCCCGCCCTCGGGCGGGTTCGTCGCCCACACCGCGCCGCGGTGGGCAAGCGCGATGCTCTTCACAATGGCAAGCCCGAGACCGTCTCCGCCCGTTTTCCCTGTGCGCCAGAAGGGTCGAAACAGAGTGTCGATGACTTCTGCAGCGAGCGGTTCCCCTTCGTTGTGCACACACAGTTCTACGCGGTCATCGACCCGGCGCCTTGCCTCGAGACTCACTTCCGCTCCCTCGGGGCTCCCTTGCACCGCATTCTCGAGAAGATTGACGATCGCTTGCTCGACCCGCACTGGGTCAACCTGCAGGGGTGGGAGATTGTCGTCGACATCGATCCGGATGTCGACGTGTTCGCCTCGTGGACGAGCTTCATTCTGCGCGCGTTCGAGCAACGGGCCCAGGGCGGTCGGCCGTGTGTCGAGCTGCAGCGGGCGGCCAGCTTCGTACCGGGCCGTGTCGAGCACCCCGCGAATGAGGCGGCCCATCCTCTTGGCGCAACGCTCGATGCTCGCGAGGGCCCGTTCGCTTCGGGCATCCACCATCGTCGATGAGGAGCGCAGGCTGTGGACGGCCAGCTCGATGGCGGCGAGAGGGTTCTTGAGATCGTGGCTGACAAAAGCGAGCACGTCGGCGCGGTCCTTCGCGATGCGATCGCTCTCCTGCCGCGCTTCTCTTTCCTGTGCGGCGCGTCGGGCTCGTCGCTGGAGACCTATAGTGACGAGCCAGAGGACGAGGCTCAGGAGCGCGAGGGCTACCGTGGTTCGGCTGAGCGCTCGGTGCAGCGCTTGCTGCCTTACGAATAAGTCCCGCTGTTCTTGGGTGAGCACCGCATTGAGCTTGCCAATGGCGTCGAAGAGCTGACCCAGGCGACGGTCTTGGGCGTCGAGCTCTGTCACGTAGTGTCCCTCTCGCAGTCCCTCCGCGAGGAGGGCCTCTGCGAGCACGTGCCAGTTCGCCGACGAGCGACGCACCTCTTCTATCGCCCGTCGCGCCTCCGAGGAGAGCCGGTCGTCGTGCTGCTGCAAGACGAGCCAGGCGCGCTGCTCGTCAGCCCGGGCCCGGCGGTACGATTGGGCAAAGGGCTTTTCCTTGTCCTCAGAGGCCACGAGCAGCGCGCGCACACTCGTTGCCTGCTGGGTCAACGAGGAGTGCAGGGCGCGCGCAGCGGCCGACGCGGGTTCAAGGACGTGCTGTCGTGCTTGTGTGAGGTGCTCCGCTCGTCGCTGGAACCAGACCGGTACCAGCAACAGAGCGCACAGCCCGAGCAAGAATGCGGTGGCAGAGACCGCCGCCCATGGCCATTCCGCTTTCGCTGCTGCGGGGGAGGCCGATGGCTCTAGAGGCGGGGGTTCGACGTGGGTGGGGTGACGCTCTGCCATGAGGCGAGCGAAGCAATCCCTGCGCCGTGTGCCATGCCGCCCTCGCCGTGCCTTCCTGGGGGGCGCATCTAAGGGGCATTTGGCCTCCCTACGACGTCGTGTGGGGCAGAAGATGACCCTGTGCGCCCCTACGGTCTCCCGCACTCCGTGGGGTGAGGTTCTCCGGGAGGCGAGCTGACAGCCGCTCAGAAGTAGAAGCGGGCGCCCGCTGAGAAGCCGAGGCCGAAGCTGACGATGGGGAAGACAGAGAGTGCGGGGTCGCCCTCGAGGTAGAACTCGAGAGGCGCTTCCCGAAGCGCCAGGTTCACCCCGATCGGGACTCGCGCAGCCAAAAAGACGGGCGAGTTGAACCAGTACGTGACCCCCGGCACGACGAAGTTGTACCGCCCCGATTGATAGAGGGCAGCCCAGCCTCCGACGCCGATGAACCAACTGAGCTGAAGGGTCTCGTTCCGGAAGAGCGACGACGGGTAGTACAGGTAATCGGCGTGCAGGCTCATCGCAGGATCCAGGAAGAAGCCGTATCCCGCTCCCACTCCCACCACAGCGGCGCGGTCATGCCCGAGGACGAACTTTCCGGTAAGCGCCGTCGGCGCCCCTACTTGCAGTCCCACCCCGAAGGTGCGGCCCATGGGCGAGACGCGGGAGGCTCCAGATGACTTCGACGTGCTCGACGTCCTTTCGGTCTTCGTAGCGCCAGTCGTGCTGCCGCTGCTCTTCTTGCGCGGCGCTGTGACTTTCTTCTTCTCAGGCGCTTCTTCGAGCTCTTCCTCGTCGTAGTCAGCGTCGTCCTCTAGCTGTGCCAGCAAGGTGGAGTCACCCTGCGCCCAAGAGACGAGAGCGGCCTCGGCGGCAGAGGGGGATGCGAGCGAGGCGGTCGACGACAGCAGCGCTGCGATCACGAGGCAAGAGTGGCGCATGTACATGAGGACCTCTTCTACCATCAGGGTACACGGACCCCACTGTAGCCTTACCGGCTGCCAGCGAGCACCATTCATCGCTCGTCATTGGGGCTCGTAGGGCACCTCCCCCGTCCTTCGACGGGGGAGGCTCCCCTTCGGCTCAGGGCCACAGGCCTCGAGACTCGTAGATGTCACGCAGGCGCTCGAGTGCTACCGCGTAGCAAGCCGTGCGCATGTCGGTGCCGAGGTCGCGCATGCGCTCAGACACATATTGGTAGGTGCTCTTCATGCGGCGCTCGAGCTTCGCCTCGACCTCCTCGAGGTCCCACGACTCGCTGCGCTTGTTCTGGAGCCACTCGTAGTAGCTGACGATCACACCGCCAGAGTTGGCCAGGATATCGGGGATGAGATCGATGTTGCGCTCGAGGAGCACGCGCTCGCCCTCGAGGTCGGTTGGACCGTTGGCAGCCTCGACAACGACCTTGGCGCGGATCGCCTTCGCTTCTTCGAGGCCAATCTGTAGCTCGAGGGCCGCAGGCACGAGGATGTCGCACTCCGTGGCGAAGAACTCCGCACGTGAGATCTGCTCACCCCCCGGGTACCCGGCCAGCGAGCGGTACTGTTTCACATGTTCGGCGAGCTTGTGTGGGTTGAAGCCCTCACGGTTGCGGTAGTAGCCCGTGTGGTCGCCCACCGCCGTGAGGCTGACACCCATGCGCGACAGGATACGCGCGGTGTTCGAGCCGACGTTGCCGAAGCCCTGCACCGCGAGGGTGGAACCATCGAGAGAGAAGCGACGATCTTTCGCCCACTCTTGGATGCAGTAGACGACGCCTTGCCCGGTCGCCGCTTCCCGTCCTTGGGAGCCGCCACAGATGAGCGACTTCCCTGTGACGACGCGCCGCACCGCTTGACGGTCCCTCGACGACATCACGTTGGTATATGTGTCCATCATCCAGTCCATGGTCTGCGCGTTGGTGCCCATGTCTGGTGCTGGGATGTCCCACTCTGGCCCGATGTTCTCGCCGAGGGCATGGGTAAAGCGGCGGGTGATGCGCTCTAGGTCTTCCTTGCTGTACTCGCTCGGGTTGAACTTCAGGCCGCCTTTTGCACCACCGTACGGGATGCGCTGGAGCGCGCACTTCCACGTCATCCACGCGGCCAGCGCTTTGCACTCGTCGAGGTGGACGCTCTGGTGATAGCGCATCCCGCCCTTGAACGGCCCAAGCGCATTGTTGTGCTGCACGCGATAGCCCTTGAAGAGCCGAACCTCGCCATTCGACAGCTTCACCGGAAAGTGGATGATGACCTCGTTCTTGGGCTGCATCAGGATCGTAGCGACCCAGCCGTCGAGCTTGATCGCCTTGATGCCACGCTCGAGCTGCGCCTGCGCCACTGAGAAGAGGTTTACTCCCTTCGCGGATTGGGCGACGTCGAGAGAATGGTTGATGTCTTCCCCTGGTGTCGTCGACTCATCCTTTGGCTTCTTCGTCATGATGTCCTCCGGGCACTACCCGACTCGTCCTCGGCTCTAGCATGGCGGCGTATGGCGTCCAGCTCCCGTCTGTGCTTCCTCCTCGAGGAAACACATGTACATTACGACGCTCAGCGTCATAAACCGCCGTCCCCCGGGCTGGCATCCGCGAAGATTTCCCGGCATCGTCGGCCCATGGAGCGACGCGTCGAGGGAAAGATGCAGACCCTGCGATGGCGACGGTGGCGAGGTCATACTTTGCTCATCGTCCTGCTCGGACTTTGGGGGTGCGGCGCCCACCGGGGCACGCAAGATCTGCCTACCCTGCGCATGCACGCCAGCGCTGAGGGGGAGCCACAACGCGTCGGATGTCGTGACGCTGCCAGCGTCGAACTCCGCCGAGGTCCGGTGCCATCCGGTCACTCCGTCGTCGTGCACATGCGTGTCGAAGCCGATCGTCCCGTCCCTTTGTGGATGTTCGAGCAAGCGATGCGCGAGCGTGCTGCGCGTTATTGCAGCGTTGGGGTGAGCCTGTTGCGCGCTGAGGCAGCTCCGGGCGCCGAGGGCTACGTCACGGTGCACGGGGTCGGGTGGCGCTCCCCGCCCATACCGAGCCACGAGCCTGCCCGTGGTTCATGACATGGCTGCCGCTGCACCTACCGACGACGCTGGGACAAATAGCCCCGATTCCTCGTCGTGGTTCGTGTACCTGCTCACCTGCGCCGACGGCTCCTTGTACTGTGGCGCCACAAACGATCCCCTGCGGCGTCTCGCGCAGCATCATGCAGGGCGAGCAGCCCGCTACACCCGCGCCCGCGGCGTCGTAGCGATGGTTTTTCTCGAGGAGGTGGAGAGCAAAGGGGCTGCGCTCTCTCTCGAGGCGCGCATCAAGCGTTTGCCCGCGGCGCAGAAGCGCTTACTTGCCGGTCTGTGAAATCGAGGGAACAAAACAAGTGCCCCGAAGTGGGAAGGGAGAGGCGCATTCCCGAGCCACATCGATTGCGTCCCCCGGGAGCCAGCGATACGTGCCCCCATGTTCTTGCCCCGTTCCCTGCGGCTATTCCCTTGTGTGCTCTGCGCCGTGATCGCTTCTGCCTGCGCAAGCATCGGTAAAGCCAGCCTGCAGGGCCGAAGCTACACGTCGACGAGCGGCCTCTACACCCTCGAACTTCCGGTCGAGTTCGCGGAGCGAGAACGTCCGAACCAGAGCTACGATCGGTTCTTCGCTTGGAGCGAGCGCGACTGGGTGGTGGGGGTGGTGCTCGACCAACCCGCGGTGGACCTTGCGGTGCTCGACGAGGTGGTGCGCCGCAACGCCGCTGCCTCCGCGCTGCCCACCGAGCTCGTACGCGAGAGGGATGCTTGGCTCGGGGCGATCCCCGCGCGCCGCACGGAGTTCGTGCTCGACGTAGAGGGCGAGCGCATGCTCCTCATCAACCTCCACACAGCGACCAGCGATCACAATGTGCAACTCGTGATCTCGGGACCGCTTGTCGAGGCCGAGGGGCTACGGCGCCTCAGCGAGCAGCTCGAGCACAGCACGTTTCGCTTCACGGCGGCGGTCAGCGCACTCCCGGTGACCGCACCCTATCTCCTCGACGACGAGACCCTTCCCGTTCGCTTCGCTTCACTGCCGCCGGGATGGACTGTGGCGCGCCGCGGCAGCCTAAACCCCGAAGCGTCGCTGGAGCTCCAGTGGCTCGAGCAAGACCTGTGGTTCATGGCCCATCGCGAGTCCCTCGACGGAGAGATCGCCAGCGAGCTGCTCCGTGACGCGAGCGATGACTACGCCGCCGCGGTGCATGAGCAGCTAGCGAGCGTGCTGATCGCCGTCCCTCCAGGCAATCTGGCCCCCTTTGACGAGACTGGAGGTGGCGATGACAGACGCTTCAGCCTCGGAGGGTTCTTCGAGGAGGGTGGCATTCCCCTCGTCTATCGCGTGCGCTTGATCCGAGACGGCGTGTCCATGACGCGGTTCACTTGCTGGGGGCACGCCGCTCGACCGGTGGCGGCCGCCTGCGACGAGCTCTTCGACCTCGCTGAGTTGCCCTCGTCACCTTGAGGCTTCAACCCTTGGTTGTGACGTCGAGAATCCCGATGAGGCGTCGCAGCCAGGTGAGGATGAGCCCGGTTTTCTTCTCCTCGTAGGGAAACCACCACGGGTCTTGTGAGGGCGCGTACGCACCACGGTCGTCGACGATCACCTGGGGAACAGTCATGCCGAGGAGACCTTCGTCGCCGTGGACGCGGCCGAAGCCGCTGGCTGCGACACCCCCGAAAGGCAATTCGGGCATGACGTAGTTCAGGAACACGTCATTGACGATCACTTGGCCTGCACGCAGCTGCGCAGCGAGGTGACGCGCTCGCTCTCGGTCCCGGCCGAACACATAGGCGTTGAGCCCGAGGTGGGTGTCGTTGGCGAGGCGCACGACTTCGTCTTCCCCGCGGTAGCGCAGCACCGGCACGAGGGGCCCGAAGATCTCTTCGCGCACGCAGCGCATCTCGTGGGTCGCGTCGGCGATCACCGTTGGCGGGAAGAATCGTCCCCGGCGCGAGAGGCGTTCGCCCCCTGTCATCACGCGAGCCCCCTTGGCGCGCGCGTCGTCGACGAGGCTCTGTAGCAGAGCGAGTTGGGCAGGCATGGTGACCGCGCCGATGTCCACCTCTTCACGCTCGGGGTCTCCCTGCCGAAGCGCGCGGACTTTCTCTGCGACCCGGGCGAGCACGTCGTCGTAGAGGCTCTCGTGCAGGTAGACCCGCTCGACGCCGAGGCAGATCTGCCCCGCGTTCGCGAACCCTCCGAACACAATGGCATTTGCGGCTCGCTCACGATCGGCGTCTTCCATGACGATGAGGGGCGCTTTCCCGCCGAGCTCCATCACGCACGGCACGAGCAGCTCTCCGCAGCGCTGGGCCACGCGCCTTCCCCCGTTCACGCTGCCGGTGAAACACACGAGGTCAACGCCTGACTCGAGCAAGGCCGAACCGGTGCTCGCGTTGCCGGTCACCACCTGCAGCAGATCAGGCGGAAGCCCTCCAGCTTCGAACAACGACTTTCCGAGGAGCGCAACGAGGGGCGTGTGCTCGCTCGGCTTGAGCACCACCGCATTGCCCGCGAGCAGCGCCTCCACAGCGGCGGAGAAGGGGATGAGGAAGGGAAAGTTCCACGGGCTGATCACCCCGACCACCCCACGGGGACGGGCGTGGATGAGGGTCTTGCGCGGTAACGGGAACAGACCCCCGGGAGCTCGTGGGGCGAGCAGCTTCGGTGCACGCTTCAGAAGCCACGTCAGCTGAAGTACGAGGGGCCCCACCTCATGCATGACGGCTTCGGCCTTCGCCTTGCCGTTCTCGCGCATCACCTGCTCGGCGACCTCGTCCATGCGCGCGAGAAGCTGCTCGCGCACCCGGCGCAGCACAGCGACGCGCGCCTTTACGCCCGACGCGGCCCAGCTCTCTTGGGCAGCACGGGCGCGTGCGACCGCTGCCTTGACCTGATCGTCATCGAAGACGGGGACCTCGCCGATGGTTTCTTCGCGGGCCGGGCTGTCAACGACGAGGGTGGTGGGGCGTGGAGCGGTCATCGGACCTCCTTAGCGAACCAGGACAAGGCTCGGAAAGGGGGCCGCGTGGCGTCATTCTCTTGCCCAGGGCGCTGAGAGTGGTCATCTTCCCCCTGTGGTACCGAACTCTCCCACCGTCTCTCCGTCGCGTCTGCCGCCAGGCGTCCGTCCCTCGACAAGGAGCTGGTCATGAACACCTTGCTGGCGGGCGGCGTCCTCCTCGGTGTGCTCGTCTTCGTCCATGAGCTCGGCCACTTCCTCGTGGCCAAAGCCAGCGGCGTGCGTGTGCTCACCTTCTCGTTGGGCTTCGGCCCACGTCTCTTCGGCTTTCGTCGAGGAGAGACCGACTACCGCGTGAGCATCATCCCCCTCGGCGGTTACGTGCGCATGTACGGTGATGACATTACCGAGGAAGTTCCCGAGGAAGAGCGCGACAAGAGCTTTCTCCACAAACCCACCCTGCAGAAGTCGGCCATCGCCTTCGCGGGGCCTGCCGCCAACTTCCTGCTCCCGGTGTTGCTGTTCTTCGCCGTCTTCTTTGGCACGGAAACGGTCCACACCGCCCTCGTCGGCACCGTCGTGCCAGGGGAGCCCGCCGCCCAGGCCGGGCTGCGCGAAGGTGATCGCATCGTGCAGATCGGCGATGCGCCCGTCGAGACCTTCCCCGAGGTGCAGTCGCTCATCGAGTCGAGCCCCGACACGCCCCTCCGCGTCGTCATCGAGCGTGGCACAGAGCGACTGTCGTTGCAGGTCACGCCCAAGGGAACACCGAGCCTCAATCCCCTCGAGAAGGGCGAGCGTGTCGGTCGTGTGGGCATCATGCCGCACGTGCAACAGCCCTTTGTCACCGTCGCTCCCGGGAGCCCTGCGGCCGCTGCAGGTGTTCTGACCCTCGACCGCATCGAGGCTGTCGACGGGGAGCCTGTGCGGACCCAAGAGGAGCTGCTCGCCCGGCTCGACGCGGCTCGTGAGGGAACGCTCTCTCTCTCCATCGTGGTACAGCCGCTGACCGCTGCGAAAGAGGGGCGAGAGCCAGAGCGCCGCACCGTCACCTTCGAGAGAAGGTCCGACGAGAGACCCGCGGCGTATATCCTCGACGAAGGAGTGGAGAAATACGCTGTCACCGAAGACGAGCTTGCGGCACCTACGACGGCGAAGTTGGTGGCGACCACGAGGAGCGCACTCGAGGGTGCTGCCGCCGCCGTCGCGGCGCGTGGCGGGCTGTCGTCCTACGAAGGTACCCTTCAGCTCGTGCGTGAAGACACGCCGGCGCATCAACTCGGGGTGAAGGCCGGCGACCTCGCCGCCATCGTCGACGGGATGCCTGTGCACGTCGGCAGCGAAGTGAGCGTGCGCCTGCTCGGCGCTCCCGACGACGTCCATGTCATTGGCTTGCTCGGGCAAGATGGCCGGGCGCGGGTCGTCGTGTTCCGCCTAGAGGCCGAGAAGGAGCGAGGGAGAGAGGACTTCAAGACCTTCGGGGCCTTCCCCGGCGGGGGCACCTACAGCGACGGAGAGACTATCGAGCGAAGTGTCGGCGTCACCGAGGCGCTCTCCCGCGCGGTCGGTGAGACCTTCGAACTCATCGGCATGACGGCGAAGTCGCTGTGGATGCTCGCGACCTTGCAGGTCAGCATGTCGTCTCTCGGCGGACCCATCACCATCGTTGATCTCGCGGGGCAGGCCGCCGAGCGAGGCGCGAAGAGCTTCGTCATGCTGATGGCGTTCATCAGCGTGAACCTCGGCCTCGTGAATCTCCTGCCGGTCCCGGTGCTCGATGGTGGGCATCTGTTGATGTTCGGCATCGAGGCGGTGACGCGGCAGCGTATCAGCGCCGCCACACGGGAACGCGCCGTCAAGGTCGGCTTCGCCCTTCTGATGTGCCTCGTGGTGGTATCGCTATTCAACGACGTGCTGCGCCTCCTGTGAGGCGCGCTGCACGTCGTCACCGTTGCGCCTCAGCTCAGCCCACGTTCGTGGCGTCGATGAGCGCGAGCAGTTCTTCGGTCTTCGCCGCGACCAGGGCTTGGTCGCCCCGCGCTTCGACGTTGAGGCGCAAGTAAGGCTCGGTCTGGCTCATGCGCAGGTTGAAGCGCCACGTGCCAAACTCCATGGAGAGGCCGTCGGTGCGGTCTTTGTGGGTCGAGGCGCCGTCGAAGGTGGCTTCGACGTGGCGCATCGCACCCGCGGGGTCTTTGTGCTTGCGGTTGATCTCCCCGCTGACCGGGAATCGACGCTGTCGCTCCTCGATGAGCTCCGAGAGCTTCTTGCCGGTGCGGGAGAGGATGCCTGCGACGAGGAGCCACGGGATCATGCCGCTGTCGCAATAGGCGAAGTCGCGGAAATAGTGGTGCGCGCTCATCTCGCCGCCATAGAGCGCGTCTTCTCGTCGCATGCGCTCCTTGATGAAGGCGTGTCCGGTCTTCGACAGCACGCCGCGGCCATCGCCAGCGGCGATGAGCTCCTCGGTGTTCCAGATGAGGCGCGGCTCATAGATGATGGACGCACCGGGATGACGGGCCAGCATCTCAGCGGCGAATAGGCCCACCATGTAATACCCCTCGACGAAGGCGCCATTCTCATCGAAGAAGAAGCAGCGGTCGAAGTCGCCGTCCCACGCGATGCCCAGGTCGGCCCCGCTGTTCCGCACAGCTTCCGCGGTGGAAGCCCGATTCTGCTCGAGCAGTGGGTTTGGCACACCATGGGGAAACGTGCCGTCAGGTTCGTGATGCACCTTGACGAAGGTGAACGGCAGGTGGCGCTCGAGCGCGTCGATGGCGGGGCCCGCGCAGCCGTTGCCGGCGTCGCAGACGATCTTGAGCGGCCGCAGCGCTTCGCGGTCGACGTAACCGAGCAGATGCTCGACGTAAGCTGCTGTGAGATCTCGGTGTTCGAGGCCCCCCAGCGACGCCCCTTTGACCTCGTGCCCTGCCGCGACGAGGTGCTCGATGTCGAACAGGCCGCTGTCGCCGCTCACCGGTACAGCGCCTTTCGTCACCAGCTTCATGCCGTTGTAGTCGGCAGGGTTGTGGCTGGCGGTGACCATGATCCCGCCCGCCACACCCTCGGCCTCGAGGTGCTTGGCGGCGAAGTACACGTTCTCCGTGCCGCAGACGCCGATGTCGATGACGTCGGTGCCAGCAGCGCGGAATCCTTCTATCAGCGCTGCGCTGATGCGTTCGCTCGAGAGACGGATGTCGCGACCAACGGCCACTTTTCCGGGCCGGAAGTACGTCGTGTAGGCATGCCCGATCAGCCACGCGATGCGCTCGTTCAACTCGTCGGGAACGCGGCCTCGAATGTCATAGGCCTTGAAGCAAGGGAGGCGGGTCTCACTCATCGCTCACTCTCCGGTAGCAGGGGAATCAGGCGCTTGATCTCTTCGGCGCGTGCACGAGGCATCACGAGCGTGCGCTTGCCGGCGCGCACGACGAGCAGGTCACTGACCCCGAGGAGGGCCACCTGCTCTCCTTCGTCTTCGCAAAAGACGAGGTTTCTCTCCGCTTCCAGTGCGCAAAGTGAGCCGCGATGCGCGTTGGATCGCTCGTCGTGGGAAAGGTGTTCGGCGAGGGCGGGGAAGCCGCCGACGTCGCTCCACGCGAACTGGCCTCGGCAACAGCGGACGAGCTCGGCATTCTCCATCACGCCGTAGTCGATGCTGACGCGGTCCAGCGGTTCAAATGCCGCCGCGAGTTTTCCTGCAAAGCCTACCGTGCCGTCGGCCTCCACTGCCGGGCGGAGCAAGGCGAGGTGTTTCGGGAGCTGTCGCTCGAGTTCGCCGAGAATGGCGCTCGCCGACCAGACGAACATCCCGCTGTTCCACAGGTGGCGTCCGCCGGCGACGAAAGCCGTCGCGCGGGCAAGCTCAGGTTTCTCGACGATGCGTTCCAGAGACAGGTGGGCTACTCCATCGTCATCGACGAGAGGCTCCCCCACCTCGAGGTAACCGTAGCCGGTGGCCGGGTGGTCGGGCGCGATGCCGAAGGTGTACAGCGCGCCCGACGCTCGCGCGCCACGCGCTGCAGACACGAGGGCTGCTTGCAGCGCGCCCGCCGGTTCGATCAGATGGTCGCTGGTCAGCGTCGCGATGATGGGATCGCGAAAGCGCCGTGCGGCAAGCAGCGCCGCGAGCGCCACTGCGGCAGCGGTGTCTCGTCGGGCGGGTTCGCCGATGACGTTCTCGCGGGGCAGCGAGGGGAGCTGCGCCGTGACGAGAGGTACGAAGCGCTCATTGGTGAGCACAAAGATGCGTTCCTCGCCCACGAGGGAGACGACCCGGTCGTAGCTCTGCTGCAACAGGCTTCGCTCGCCGAAGAAACGGAGGAACTGTTTGGGGGTCGATTCGGTGGACGCCGGCCAGAAGCGGGTGCCTGCGCCGCCAGCCATGATGACGACCACGAGGTCCCGGCGGGGGTCGAGGTCAGCAAGAACGGGGGACGCAGTGCTCATCGATAGCTCTCCAGATGCCAACCCTCGCGTCGTAGAGGATCTTCGGCGCGATGCAAGTCCCCCTGCGGGGCTCACCTTTGCGTGCATCAGGTGCCACAGAAGGTGGCGCGCACTTCTTCTTCGGGTCGCGGGGGGGCGAGCAGGTCATCGATGTCGTCGCGTTCCCGAAAGGGGTCTGCCACCGCATCGGCGAGGCGATGAAAGGGAGCGAGCTCGCCATTCACGGCCGCCGCGATCACGCGCTCGACGAGATGGTTGCGGGGGATGACCAGGGGGTTCGCGGCGCGCAGCCGCTCGACGATCCCCACAGCGGTGCTCCCCTCCTGACGGAGGCGCTCTTCCCAGCGAACGAACCAAGATCCGAAGTCTTCTGTGCTCGACAGGTGCGCCCGGGTGTCGGCCTCCGCCAACCCTCGAAAGGTGCGGGTGAAGTCCTCCCTCGTCGTCGCCATGAGCTCGAGAAGATCGAGCACGAGCACATCGTCAAAAGGACGTCTCTCCGCGAGGCCCAACTTGTGACGGAAGACGTCAAGCCATGCCGCGCGAAAGACCTGCGGGGCCTCCTCGAGCAGACTCTGCGCTGGGGCAACGCTGCCCTCCTCACGTAGGAGCGGGAGCAGCGCGGTGGCGAGCTGGGTCAGGTTCCAGATCATGACGTCGGGCTGGTGGTCGTACGCGTACCGTCCCCCTCGGTCGATGGACTAGAACACTTTGTGCGGTACGTAGTCGTCGAGAAAGGCGCAGGGGCCGTAGTCGAGGGTGTCCCCCGCGATGTGGATATTGTCGGTGTTCATGACGCCGTGGATGAACCCGAGCCCGAGCCAGCGGGCGACCAGCTGTGCCTCTGCGCGGATCACAGCGTCGAGGAAGGCGAGGGGGCCCTCGACGTCAGGATAGTGCCGCGCGCGCGCATATTCGAAGAGCAGGCGAAGCCCCTCTTCGTCTCTTCGCGCCGCAAAAAACTGGAACGTGCCGATGCGCACATGAGAGCGCGCAACGCGCGTGAGCACCGCCCCGGGGAGCCGTCGCTCTCGCAGTACCTCCTCGCCCGTCGACACGGCGGCGAGGGCGCGGGTCGTCGGCACACCAAGGCCGTGCATCGCCTCGGAGACGATGTACTCGCGCAGCACCGGCCCGAGCCATGCGCGGCCATCTCCACCTCGGCTGAAGGGCGTGCGGCCCGCGCCTTTGAGCTGCACGTCGACGCGCATCCCGCTCTCGGGTTGCAGTTCCCCGAGGAGAATCGCACGCCCGTCGCCGAGCTGGGGCACGAAGCCGCCGAACTGGTGGCCCGCATAGGCCTGCGCGAGGGGAACGCTGCCCTCCGGGACGCGGTTGCCCGCGAGCACCGCGACGCCTGCCTCGCTGCGCAGAGCGCTCTCGTCGAGGCTGAGCTCTGCCGCGAGCTGCACATTGAGCCGCAGAAGGCGAGGCGCACGCACCGGCGTGGGCGTCACCTCGGCGAAGAAGCGCGCCGGCAGGCGCGCGTAGGTATTGTCGAAGGGGAAGACGGGGTTCACCGGCTTCTCTCTAGTACACCCAGCACAGGTGTCGCGAGGGAGAAGTCATCCCCCGGGCGCGCTGGGTCTGCTCCAAAACGCGCCTGTGAGGATCCGCGACGCTCCGCCCCCGTCCCGAAGCCACACTGTGGCCCGGGGCAACGAGGCCACAGCGGTATCGGGACGCAGTGGCCTCGGTATGCAGCGGCGTCGAAGCAAAGCTCCGTCAGTCGACGAACACCCGCTCTGTCGCCGGGCGAGGGGCGCTCGCCATCTCGTCGCTGAGCAACGTAGGCTTCTCGCCTTTGGGGACGAGACCCCGCAGGGCGAGGTACGTCGGGCTCGCCGTAGGGATACGCTCCCCAGTGACGATGCGTCCGAGCTTCACATGCAGGGGCAGGTCGTCACCCACCCCGCGATCGAGGGCGAGGAAGGCTTCGGTGGTGCAGCTGCGCGCGAGGGTGTTGTACGTCGCTGAAAACCCACGCTCCTCCGACAGGAGCACCGAGGCGCTCAGCACATCCTGCTTCTCCTCGTCGGAGAGCGCGATGCGATGCAGGGAGACAGGGTGTTTCGGGGAGTAGCTCTCGACATGCCGAAAGCGATCCTCGAGAGACTCGAAGCGATCGACGAGGCCGAAGTGACCCTTCTGCCCACGTACCAGATCGTACTTCCACCCGGGCTGCCCCAACGCCTCCGACGAGAAGACGAGATCTGAGAGTTGGTACTGCTTGCCGTCACCGAGTCCGTTCTGTGGCACCAGCACCGCCGGCTTGTCGTCGTCGAGGGCGAAGCGCAACATCGCGTGGGCGGCGGGCACGGGGGCCGGGAAGCTCTCCAACATCAAGTACACGTCGCGCACAGCGTCTTTGGGGATGAGCGCCGTGTAGAACTCGCCACGATGGCAGAGATTCGCGAACGCGACCCCGATGCTCTCGGGATCTACCCGCGCCTTCGCGCAGGCCGCGAGCTTCTCCGCTTCATTGAGTTGTATCGCTGGCCGGGCCTTGGCGGTGTCGAGGGGCTCGCCCTTGGCGGGGCCGCTCTCGAGCTTGCCTGAGCGGTAGAACGTGTCCCCTTGCGCTTTGGCTTCCCTCGCCCGCAGGGCCGCGATGCGGAAGCTGTCCACCGCTGCGATCCGCTCCGCGTATTGGGGGTGCACTTCGGGGTTTACCGCTGCGAGACCACCGCCGGTGAGCTCCGACCACAGCAGCGAGACCTCTCGCTCCCCCGCGATCCACCCGTCCTGGTGCCTCGGCTCCACGGCGTCAGCCCACTTCACATCCACCCCCTGCAGCCGCCGCGCGCCCTCGAGCTCTTCGGTCTTCAGCGCGACGCCGTCCGTCGTGCCATAGGGTCCCCGCGTTCCCACAAAGGACTTGATCCAACGTTCCCCGACGATCTCCGGCATAAGCACCTCCGCTTTGGTCTTCGGCCATTCGCGCCAGAGGGTGTGGGATAATCGATTGCATCCACCTGTTTCCGTACAGGCCAACAGACCCGCGCTTCCTCCCGGCGCCCGCGATCCGCTGCGTGGTCCTCTCGGCCTGCGAGCCAGCCGGATCCGCTGGCCGCGACGCGACGTCAGCCAAGACCGGGACTTCCTCTCAACGAGTCCCCGCTTCTTGGTTGAAACCGGTCGAGCGGTGTGGGTGAATGCCCCCATGTCGAGACTCTCTCTTGCCCGTCCCGCGTGGGCCCTCGCCGCCCTCGTCGGTGCCGCTGGCTGCCCCAAAGCAGCAGCCCCGTCTCCTGCGGCGCCGTCAAGCCCTCCACAGGGCGAGAAAACCGCCCCAGCGCCGTCGCAGCGACCTCCGTTCCCCAACATGGCCACGGCCGCTTGGGGGTCAGAGGTGATGGAGCAGCTGGCGAAGGGCGCTACGCCGGGGGCAGGGGTGAAGGCGTCCATCGAGGCTGCCCTGCGCGCGCTCCACTCCCTCGAGCCAGAGGCGCCTACGGACTTGGTGACGTCGTCGTCTTCCCTTTTTGCTGCCGCTGAGAGCGACCAAGACCGTGCCTTGGGCGCCGCTCTCGCCGCTGTGGGCCTCGTCTTAGACCCGCGCCTCGAGGGCTACAAAGAGCGACTCACCGATGCCCACGGCCTCGGCGCTTATGCCGCCACCTTCGAAGCCGGCAGCGCCGTCGATCAGGCTGCGCGAGCGTTCGTCGCCGTCAGCGCGGGGCGCGTCTTCGAGGGGCAAAAGCTCATCGATATCATGTCCACGTCGAGCCGCATCGACCCCGACAGCGCCCTGCTGCTCGCCCTGGCCCGCACCACCGCAGGGCAACGCAGCGACGAACTCTTCGTGCAGCTAGAGCGTGTCCTCGCAGACAAGCCCGAGAGCAGTCGCGCCAGGTGGCTCTACGGCAGCGCGCTCATCGACGTAGGCTTTCCCCATGAGGCGCTGCGGGTCATTGATGCCGATGTCGGGGGCGTCGCCGCAGCCTCGGCTTTCGACGGGTTGCGCGTCCGAGCGCACGCGAAGACCGGTGACTTCACCCGCGCCCAAGCCCTCGTCTCTTCTTCTTCGGTTCCCTTCGTGCAACGCGGCGAGGGCCTGTTCGCCTTGGCGATCGCGGCGAACGAAGTGGATGACCTCGGTCAGGCCACAAAAGCTACGCAGTCGCTCGCCGCGGTGCCCGGGTTCGAGCGCGAGCACGGCATCGCGAAAACCCTCCTCTCCCTTAAGGGCGACGACGCCAGCAGTGCGGCCAACGCCCTCCTCAAGAGCTGCCAAGCCCGGGGACTCCCGTTCTCTCTCGCCCTCGAATGCCTGTGGTGGACGACGGAGGCCTGTGTCATCACGGGTGATGATGCTTGCGCCACTGGGACCGGCAAAAAAGCGGTGGGCGCCGACGGTGATGTTGCGCGCCTCGCGCGTGCACGCGCGAAGGCCGCAGCGCGCCCAAACGCCGCAGGGGATGCGGGGACCGATTCCACGATGCCCGACGACGACCTCGAGCTCTGGCGTGAGGCCCATCTGCTCTCCCCCTTCGATGTTTCCCTCGGCAGCAGGCTCGGGCTGCCCAGCGTCGAGGGTGGCGCCCAAATGGCCCAGCTCGTCCGCGGGGCACGCCGCGCCATCGCCCTCGGGGCACCGCGGCTCGCGAGCCGTGTGCTCGACGAGGGGAGCCGCAACGCTGCGCCTTGTCGGGTTTGTCGGGCGGTGCTCGCCTTCGCTGCCAGTGACAGTGAAGAGGCCGCTCGTCGTGCTGCGGCCGCCGTTTTAGGGAGCGGTGTGGCCCTTGGGCAGACCGATCTCATCGCCCTCCTTGACGTACTCGGCGGCAGCGGCAGCGAAGAGGCACGGAAGGCCGTCGCCGCGCTCTCGAACGATGCTCGCCCCCTGGTGCGCGAGGCTTGGGCGCTCGCCAAGCGAGACCAAGACAACCCCGAGGGCCGCACGAAGCGCAAGGCAGAAGAGGCCAAGGCACCACCCCGCGCCGGCAGCGTCCCGGTACCGGGTACGGGCCTCGGCGCCCACCGAGATCACGAGGCGCACTGATGGTGCAAGGACTCTTCTCCGCGGCCTGGTGGGGCCTCATGTTCCTCGTCGCGTCGTCGTCGGTCGGCTTCGCTGGCGAACAGCATGCGCCCTTCGGGCCATGGGATGCGGGTGAGTCCCGGGAGGTCAAGCGCAGCGGCGTCGCACAACGCCCTCGTCGACCTCACCCCATGACGGGCGATGCCGCGAAGGTTCCCGCCTCCGGGCCCCCAGCGCCCGCGCTGCGCGCCGACGTCGATTTGCCAGAGCTCGCTCTCGACGTGGGCAATCGCGTGGGAGGCGCTCTGTCGGCAAATCCCCTCTACCTCGCCGCGTTGTTCTATTCGGGATTTCTCACCAAGGTCGACGGGCCACGCTGTCAGCACTACCCGACGTGCTCGCGCTTCGCGAACCAAGCGGTGGCACGCCACGGTCTCGTCGGTGTATTGCTCGGACTAGAGCGGGTCATCACCGATGAGAACTCGTCGGCCTTACGCCGTCTGCCTGAACTCGAGCTGCCTGGGGAGACCCAGCCCCGCTACTACGACCCCGTCGACAACTATGAGTTTTGGCTGCCCGACCGCATCGTCGCTTTTCCGCCGCACGTCGATGAGGTGCCGCTCGCCCTCCCCGCTTTGGTCCCCACAGGTTCACCTCACGAAGTGCCACCACCAGCGCCCAAGGCCTCGAAGCAGGCTCCTGCGCCAAGCGCCGCAGGGCCACTTCCCCTCGTCATCGAAGCAACGCCCTCGCTTCCGGAATGAACCCGATGTCCACGCCGCTTCTTGCTACCCTCGTCACCCTCTTCGCCTTCGCCCCCGCGCTCGCTGCAGCCGAGGAGCCTCAAGCCTCGCCGTCGCCGAGCGAGCCTGGTGCCGAAGTCGCTCAGACCGAGAACGCTCAGGCAGAGAGCGATGCGGCGCCCATCCCCGACGACACCGGTGCAATGCCAGAGAGGCCCGCGAGCCTCGCATTCGCAGACCATCTCTTCGTCGACGGCGATTGGTATCGCGCCATCACGGAGTATCGACGCTTTCTCTTCGAGGTGCGCGGACGGCACGACGAGGCTCCTCGTGCCGCTCTCGCCATCGGCGAGGCTCTTCTTCGTGGGGAGCAGTGGGACGCTGCAGGCCGGCAGCTCGACGGGGTGGCACAGCGCACCTCCGACCCTACCCAACGCTGGACCGCGCTCTTCGGCGCTGGCCGCGCCTATCTCGAGGACAAACGACCAGAACTCGCCAAGCCGCGCTTTCGCGTCATCGCGGAGGACGAGGGTGCGCCCGGACCGATGCGCCATGAGGCACGGTGGCTGCTCGCCTGGGGGCATTTCGACGCCGGTGAATTCGACGTCGCGCGCTCCCTCTTTGTCCAGATCGCCGCTGATGGCGCCGCCCACGCTGAGGCCGCACAAGGCATGGTGGAGACCATCACCGCGAGGGACACTCTCGACCGCAAGAACCCGTTGCTCGCGGGTGCGTTGTCACTCGTGCCCGGTCTCGGTCACCTCTATCTCGGGCGGGTCGGCGTCGGGTTGACGTCGTTCTTGTGGAACGGCCTCTTTCTTTTTGCGACGGTGAGCGCCTGGCTCTCCGGCAATTGGGGCGTCGCGCTCGTGCTGACGCTTTTCGAACTTGGCTGGTACGGGGGCGGCATCTTCGGCGCGGTATCGGGTGCAGTGCGACACAACCGCGATGCGGTACGCAACTGGCGTGACGATGCCCTTGCACGGTTCGGAGAGGGCCGGGCCCTGCCAGAGATGCACCTCTTCGACCACCGCGACGACGCGCGCCCTGGAGCGGCTGTGCGCTTTGGGCTGCCGGCTTTGGCCATCTGACAGCGCCGCCGCGCTACGACCCCCTCTGCTCCGCGGGCATCATCGCGCCGCTCACAAAGCGGCGCACCGCGGCGATGACCCAATCGGGGTCGTCGAGGGGCAGATCGTGGCCGGCGCTCTCGTGCAGCGAGATTTCGCAACCGAGCTGCTCCGCGAGACGCATCGAGCACCTTACGTCGACGAGGCGGTCGGCCTTCGATGCCAGCACGAGCAGTGGCACCTCGACTCGCCGAGGCGTACGGCAGCGGGATGCAGCCAGAAGCTGTGCTGCAAAGACGCCCACACCGATGGGGCGCTCCTCGGCGTAGGTGGCATGACGACGTGCCACGGCGTCGCGGTCGAGAGCAGGGTCGTTCGTGGTGATGTCGAGCAGTATCCGCTCTCGCTCGATGCCGCCGCGCCACGCCGCGCGAAGGATCGCGGGGATATGACGAGGATGGAAACGGGCGAACGGAGACGAGAGGTCGGCCGTCGAGGTGTTGATGACCACCGCACATTCAAAGTCATCTGGAAAACGGGCCAGCCAGTCGAGGGCCACCATTCCCCCGAGAGAAACTGCCAGCAAGCAATCGCGGGTGTCGGGCCTGCGCGAGGGAAAAAGGCGCGGTCGGAGCACGTCGACAAAGCCGCTCACCGTCGATGGGACACGCCGCCCCGCCTCATGGCCCACGCCAGGAAGGTCGAGCAGAAGCGGTGAGGAAAGCGAGCCCTTCACTTCAGCGCAGAGACGCGCCGGAAAATCACCCCAATGACGCGACTCTCGTACGAGACCGCGCAGGCACACCCAGCGACGGCTCTTGGGGGAAATGGAATCCATCACCACATTGTCGCAGATCTCGCTCACGCGCGGCACGGGGGTCTACGGAGCGTCCGTTCTTCGTGGCTGGGTGGCACGCCAGGGCAGACGGCCCTGGAGCTCGATGTCCACCGAGAAACTCAAAAAGGTGCGAATGACCACGATGCCGGCCAGCGAGAGCATCGCCTCTCGCGTGGGTCTCGCTCCAATGCCCACAGTGTCGAGAATGTCAGCAGCCACCAAGATCTCGAGACCGAGCAGCAACGTTTCGCCGAGCCGCCGTCGGTATTGCCGGAAAGCGTCCGCGGCCCGCCATGCCACGACGTAACGAACCGAGGCGAACGATACGCCAAGGACCAGGACAGCGACGCCAACGGCATCAATGCCCTTGGCACAGAGCTCCACAACGACGCTGAAGTCGACCCCCGACACCGCCCACCCCCGCTATCCATGACCGGTTCCATGCCCGAGCAAAGCAAAGGGCATTCCGCGTGGGCAGGGCTTCGATGCAAGGGTGAATGCAACCATTGCCCGACGAGGAATTGCGCGTGGGATTCTTCACCACGACGGCGACGCGAAGTCGCAGTTCGTAGGGTCGGCACCGCACACCGCGGATGGGCATTCCAGGACGAACGCGACGGCCGTGGCGACCCCTCGTGCCATCGCGCGAAGACTCATTGTTCGCGGGAGCTGCTCATCCCTTTGTGACGGGCGGGCGCGCCGCACTCGTCGCGGTGGCGGACATGCGCAGGTCAAAGCGATCGAGGTTCATCACCTTGGTCCAAGCTGCGATGAAGTCGGTGACGAACTTCTCACCAGCGTCGTCCGCTGCATACACCTCAGCGAGTGCGCGCAGCTGCGCGTGAGACCCGAATACAAGGTCAATCGCCGTCCCACGACGGAGGGTGGCCCCCGTCTTTCGGCTCTTGCCTTCATATAGGGTGGGGTCCGTCGATGACCTGCTCCACTCCACATCCATGTCGAGGAGCGCGATGAAGAACTCATGACTGAGGGCCCCTGGTCGCGTCATGAATCCGTCGATCGTCCCGGGGTGGGTTGCACCAAGCGCCCGCAACCCGCCGACGAGCACGGTCATCTCCGGGGCCGTGAGCGTCAGCATATCTGCACGCTCGACGAGCTGCTCGGTGGCCTGCTGTGGACCGAGGCCACCGATGTAGTTCCGGAAACCATCCGATGCCGGCTCGAGAAACGCAAAGGTATTGGCGTCAGTCTGCTCTTGGGTTGCGTCGGTGCGGCCGGGCACGAAGGGTACCTCGACCTTGTATCCGCTTTTCGCCGCGGCTTCTTCGATGGCGACATTGCCACCGAACACGATGAGGTCCGCCAGCGAGATGCGCTTGCCGTCGTTGCGCGATCCATTGAATTGCTTTTGCACCGCCTCGAGCTTGGCCAGGGTTGCCTTCAGTTCTGTAGGTTCGTTCGTGGCCCAGTCGCGCTGCGGCGTGAGACGAACGCGCGCACCATTGGCGCCGCCTCGCTTGTCGGTGTCGCGATAGCTTGACGCTGACGACCACGCGGCTTTCACGAGCTGCGAGCCCGAGAGTCCCGAGGCGAGGAGCAGTTTCTTCAGCTCGGCGAGCTCCACACCGGTGACGAGGGGATGTTCCACTGGTGGCACCGGATCTTGCCACAGCTGCGCAGGAGCGACCTCCGCGCCAACGAGGCGACTCTGTGGACCCATGTCGCGGTGGGTCAACTTGTACCAGGCTTTGGCAAAGGCTTGATTGAACTCCTCTGGATGCTCGAGAAACCGGCGCGAGATCTTCGCGTAGGCCGGGTCGAAGCGCATCGCGAGATCGGTGGTCAGCATCATGGGCTTCTGCATTTTGCCGGTGACGTGTGCATCCGGAACGGAGGCCGCGCCACTCTTCGGGGACCATTGTTTCGCACCGCCGGGGCCCGTGATGAGCTCCCATTCGTTGCCGAAAAGATTCTGAAAGTACCCTTGCGACCACTGCGTCGGGCTCTGTGTCCACGCCCCTTCGAGGCCGCTGGTGATGGTGTCCTTTCCCTTGCCGGTCCCGTAGGTGTTCTTCCAGCCAAAGCCCTGCTCCTCGACAGCGGCACGCTCTGGTTCGGCACCTACGTAGGGGCCAGCGGGGGCCGCGCCGTGCGCTTTGCCGAGCGTGTGTCCACCGGCGATCAGGGCCACGGTCTCCTCGTCATTCATGCCCATGCGGCCGAATGTGATTCGAATGTGCTCGGCAGCGAGGAGCGGGTCAGGATTCCCTTGGGGGCCCTCGGGGTTCACATAAATCAGACCCATTTGCGTCGCCCCCAACGGAGGTTCGAGGACTTTGCCGTCTTTCGAGAAGCGCTCGTCTGCGAGCCATTCAGTCTCGGGGCCCCAATTGATATCCATCGGCTCATAGACATCTACCCGGCCACCTCCGAATCCAAAAGTTTTCAAGCCCATGGTCTCGAAAGCGACGTTCCCTGAGAGCACCATCAAATCGGCCCAGGAAAGGCTACGCCCATATTTCTTCTTTACGGGCCAGAGCAGCCTTCTTGCCTTGTCGAGATTGGCGTTGTCTGGCCAGCTGTTCAGAGGTGCAAATCGAATGGCTCCCGAGGCTGCGCCACCTCGACCGTCGATCGCGCGATAGGTTCCCGCGCTGTGCCAAGCCAGGCGAATCATCAGACCGCCGTAGTTGCCCCAGTCGGCAGGCCACCATTCCTGGGAGTTGGTCAGCACATCGGCGATGTCTTTCTTGACCGCGTTGAGGTCAAGCTCACCGAACGAAGAGGCATAATCGAAGTCTTCATCCGTGGGATCGCCCGCGGGCGCATTCGCCCGAAGCGCACGGAGATCTAAACGATTCGGCCACCAATCCTCGATGGTGTAGGGCCTTTTTTTGCCGCTGGCGGTGGTGGCTGCTTGCTCTGGTGGGATGTTCTTCTTTTCAAGACCGTCGTTTGTGGACGCGCACCCTCCCGTCGACAAGGAGACAAACACGAGAAGCGCGCGAGTTGCTGTCTCTGGGGATGTGACGCGGGAACGATGTTGCTTCTTTGTCTTCACGCGATGCACTGCCTTTCTTCGGAGGGTAAAACCAAGAATGTGGCGCATGACTGATTGTCACTTCTGTGGTGCGAGGTCTGAGG
The DNA here is from genome assembly GCA_049429145.1 of Myxococcota bacterium. Lineage (GTDB taxonomy): Bacteria > Myxococcota > UBA727 > UBA727 > CAYLZW01 > JBMTAX01. The sequence goes on along the minus strand of JBMTAX010000001.1, from coordinate 2,981 downwards.
CGTGAGCCTCACTCTCTTCTTCGGTGGACGAAGACGAGTTCGCTGGGTTCGGCACGGTGCGCATGGGATTCGGCGCGAGACCATCGCGCAGAGAGTGGACGCACCCTTCTGATCCTCCGTGTCGCAGGAGGGTGGGGATACGAGCCTCATGGCGCCAGCGCGCGTATTCTGCGCAGCAACGAGTAGGTCGCAGGGGTACCCGCGCGTCTACTCGTGCATGGGATGCGCTCGCGCGGGTTTGCCGCTCACTCTGTTGGCGTCGTCGGTACGGGTGCGGGTGCTGCCGCGCCGTTGTCGCAGCCAAAGGCACGCAAGATCATGTCACCAGGGATGGCGAGGTCGACGCCGAGTTTGCCCTCGTCTTGCCGCAGCACACGTGCCTCTTCGAGAAGCGCAGCGAGCTCGGGGTTGTCCTCGCGCAACGCCGCCTGCCGTGCCCCCGCAATGGCGCCACCGATGGCCTTGGCGAGATCTTCCCCTTCTTCTCCGCCCACCGTGTCGAGGTCAAAGCTGAGACTCACGGCATCATCGACATACGCGCGTACGGTGGCGCCTTCGACCAGGCGCCCTAAAAGCGCTGCAACAGGAAGCGCCTCACCGCGCCCGCCTTCGAGGAGGGAGCCGAGGGCAGCAGTACCGAGAGACCCGTACAGCTCTCCTTGCGTAAACTCCGGCGATAAGCCCGAGGCAGCCGGCGCACGGCCTTCTGCTCGATCGATCGCGCCCTTGAGCGCGGTCTCATCGGTGCCGACGAGCAGCAAGTCGTTGCCGACGCGGGCCAAATACTGCGCAGGTTCCTCGTCGTCAGAAGGAGGCGGCAACGTGTACAGCTCGCCGCCCTCGCCGTAAGCGCGAGGCGCCCCGAACTCTTCGGGTACCACAAGCTCGTCGAAGAAGCCGCTCATCGCCATCACGCCGTCTTGCAGGGCGAGGCGGTCAACGTCCTCGAGCGGGTCGATGCCCATTTTATCGCGCAGTTGCTCGAGCCCCGCAGACGCTTCCTCGCCGCGACACATGAGGAGTTCCTCGACGAGGCGGGTGTGACGGAGCGCGTTGACCTCGACGAAGACAACACCGTCGCCGGGGCCGGCCATGGCCCGCTGGATGCGGTCGACCTCGCGGGCTCTCGTGGGGGGCTCCTCCGTAGGCTGGGACGACGACGAAGTCCGCGCGCGCGAACGTGGATGGGTCTCGTCTCGCGGGAAACGGAGTGGCTCCCTCTGGGCGGCGGGTGACGCTGCGACAGGGGTTGCCCCATCCACCGGATCCGTGGAGGAGCGGGTCAGCATCGCGGCGGCAGCCAGCAGCACAAGGGAGCCCACGGCCAACAAGACTCGCTCTCTTTTCACATCAGTAATCCTTGCTCATCACGACGAGGCACGCGAAACCAATGCAGGCGCCTGCGAAGGTGAACGCTCCGCCGAGAGCGCCCCACAGCGAAAGTGACGCTACGACGTCACCGCCCGCCACCTTGGCCCCGAAGTCAGCGAGGACCGGGAAGCGTGGCAAGGGCGCGACTACCAGCGACATGGCGTCGCGGGCGAACCCCGTCGAGAACAGGCCGAGAAAGGCCTCTCGGTCGCTGGTGGCGATGCCTGCGACAAAAACGGCGAGGCCGGCACCCGCTGAGGCCGCAGCCGAGCGCGTCAAAGAAGCCACGAGGAGCATCACGCCGTAGAGGGGTACGAACGCGCAGCTCGCCATCAGAGCGCCTACCAAGGGCGCTGGGGTGAAGAGCTTTGCCTTCCAAAACAGGACTGCCGAGATGCCCCCTACCGCGAAGAGGGCCGTCATGAGCGCGACGGCAAAGACCCCGAGAAAGGTGCCCACGACGAGCTCCATGCGTCGCACGGGCAGTGCGAGCAACGCCTCGATGCGACCTGGCGAGAGCAATGTGGGGGCAATGTCAGAAGTGGCGACGATGCCGAACAGCGCGCCGAGATAGAACACCTGCATGGCGAGCAGCTGGAACACATTGTTCATGACCACGTCGATGGGCACGATCGTGCTCGTGAGGCTCGTGCCGAACAATCGACCCGCCGCAAGCGCGCCCTCCACGACCTCGAGATCGAGAGCCAGCGCCAGCACAAGGAAGCCGAGGGAGAGCAGGCTGAGGAGGGCGATCATGACACGCCGCGCGATGAGCTCGCGTACGACGTCGACGGCGATGTAGAGCACGGTCATCGTGGTCCCCCGATGGTTTCCCGGAGCAAGCTCTCGAGATCTCGCATCGCAGGCTGGGCTTCCACGACGAGCAGCCCCGCAGCCAGAGCGGCAGCGAGCCGCCGTGAGAATACCTCGACGTCAGCACCCTCGAGGCGAAAGCGGTCGAGCTGCCCTGTGGCGCGCGCATCCTCGTCGGGGAGGAAGCCGTGCCGTGCGGCCGCTTCGTCGAGACCCTCGCGTGCGCAAAACCGCACGCGGAAGGCACTCTCGTTGCGCAGCGCCTCGGTCGCCCCCGCGCGCACCACACGCCCCCCTTGCATAATGGCGACGTGATCACACAGGCGCTCTGTCTCGTGCAGCAGGTGTGAGTTCAAAAACACGGTCACACCCTGTCGCTTCGCCGAGAGAATGACGTCGCGGAGCTGCGCGCGCCCCACAGGGTCGATACCATCGGTAGGCTCGTCGAGAACCAGCAACTCTGGTGCTCCGAGAAGGGCAGCTGCGAGGCCCGCGCGCTGCTTCATGCCTTTGGAATACGCGCTGGTTTTGCGACGCCACGCCTCTTCTGGCAGCCCTACCAGGGAGAGCAGACGCGGGATCTCGTGTTTGGCAAGAACGCTGGAGATGCCTTTGAGGCGCGCGACGCCGCGCAAGAAGTCGAAAGCGGAGAAAGCTGGTGGCAGCTCGAGGCGCTCGGGCAGGTAGCCGATGCGTCGCCGGACAGCGACGTCACCCGGGGAGCCCCCGAGCACCGTGACCGTACCTGCGCTCGGGTGGGCGAGACCAAGAAGCAGCTTGATGAAGGTGGTCTTGCC